>SKOK01000241.1 GCA_007120085.1 Bacteroidales bacterium
AGCCCTTGCGGGAAGCCATACACAATTTCAGGGTAGTTCTCATTGATAATTTCCTGCAGATCAAAACGCTTCCATCCATGCGTCATCATAACCAGGTCCATGGCTTGAGATGCATCAGCCTCGTCAGCGTCAAAATAAAACATCGCGTCTTTCAGACTGTAGCCTATGTCGCTTCTTAAAAGCAGCTCGCTGGCAATGCTTGAGCTATGGCTTGTTTCAACAGTTCCTGATTCAACAATTGCCAGCGAATAACTCCCGGCTGCAAGACCATCTCCAAAAGAAAGATTCAGCGAAGCAACACCGGCATTCTCCTTCAGCTCAATGTCAATGATGTCCGCATTCAGCAAATCGTTGTGATTGACAAAAACAAGACGTTCAGCAACAGCTTGGCCTTCCGCCGTAACAAGCATAACATGGTAAACACCGGTTGGGATGTCACCGGCAGGGATACTGACGGTGAAAAGGTTTTCACTGAGTCTGACTTGTTCAAAATGATGTGCCCGCCCGCGTGCGTGTGCCAGCAAGTAAAGCTTGTCTGCCAATGGGTTTAAACCGGTGTTGGTTTGTACCCTTACCTTAATCGTTTCCCCCTGATTTTCGGCCGACAGCATAATGGCCTGGCTATCTGCCTTTGGAAGCTTGACGCGCTTTGTTTCACCATTTGCAAACTTTACCCTTGCCTCGTATTCAACTCCTGCCTGTGGCGTGAACCCGAATGAGCCCATTCCATTGTGGAAGGTGGAAAATGTGAGGACTTCGTTTCCCCTGTTGTCCGTGACTGTTCCTGAGGCATCCAATCCGGCGCCTAAAGCATTGGCAGCCTTAAAAGCCACCTTGTTTTCAGTGCCGGCGAGCAGGTTTCCCCCCTCCGGGAAGAAGGCAAACTGCATTTCGTTTTCCAGTCTTGCCAGATGACGGTTGAACCGGCGGTTTCTGATGATGTCCGATAGCTTGATAAAATTCTCTTCGATGGGATTGATCACATAGATGTCTTTTTTGAAGAGGAAGTGCTCACTGAAGTTTTGCATCCAGTCGGTAAAGGCAACCAGCTCATAATTGCCCCCGGCTATTGAATCCGGAAGCTCAATGTCGCCGTTGGCAGTGCCCTCTTCAAGCCTGAGCACCATAGAAGAAGCAATGTCGCCGGTGGTTGTAATAAGCTTCACATGAAGATTTCTGCTTAAGGTGTCAGGAACATGTGTGGTTGCATTTACCACATATGCCTTGAACCATATTTGCTCGCCTGCCAGGTATTCATCTTTGTCAGCATGCAGATAAACTTTTTGCTGCGGGAAGTAGGTCTCGAAGGTTTGCAGGGCACCCAAAATGCGCTCAGCGGCCTCGTTGTGGTTGCGCTGTTGCGAAAACACCGAAGAAGGCACAGCAATCAATGCCAGCACAACAATGAAGAATTGCAAATATTTTTTCTGAAAAATGTTCATTTGTGTCCTTTCTTTTCTATATATAACAGCGAAAATGCCACTATGTTTTCGGGTTACCAATATTTCGTCCCTGACGGGACTGCCCCGTTAGGGGCAAAATATTGGTAGCCCCGTAGGGACGATATATATCAAGCGTTTCAAAGCCAGCACACATTTTTCCCGGACAGCAGTGATAATTATTCAAATATACGAATTTCACAGGGCAATTGCAAATATTGCAAGCGCTCTTTGTGTTGAATGCTGGAAATCAGATATATGTAACGCCCATGTTGTAAATCCCGACCATTCGGAAACATGATTTTTTGACACACAGGGGGATGATTATGCAAGCTGGATGGTGGAGGTTAGAGGTTGGAAGATAGAGGTTGGGAAAAGAAAATCTAACATCCAACTTCTAATATCTAACATCCATTCGCCATCTTAGGAATAAACACAAACCACAGACATACAACCACTTACGCAAATATAAACATATGAAAATTGTAATGACGGGGTATGACCTGTCAAATCAAAAGATAAATAATTCAAACAATAAAACAATAACAAGATGAAAAATATTTTACTTGTCTTATCAGGAGTTATGATAATTACAGGCATCATGGCGCAGGTGCCGCTGGGCATCAGCCACCAGGCAGTAATGCGGGATGCACAGGGTGATATACTTACCAATACAAACATCGGCATCCAGGTATCCATATTACATGGTGCAGCAGGCGGTCCGGCTGTTTACGTTGAAACTCATATTCCCCAAAGCAACGAAAACGGGCTGATCACGTTCATCATCGGGCAGGGCGAAAAGGTGTTGGGGTCATTTGAGGTCATTGACTGGTATAACGGACCGTTTTATTTAAAAACAGAGGCTGATCCTGAGGGTGGTACCAACTATAGCATTAGTGGAATAACACAGCTTCTCAGTGTGCCATATGCCCTGCATGCTAAAACATCTGAAATGCTTATTGACGACATAGAGGAGACAGATCCTGTTTTTGCGGTCAGTCCTGCCACCGGTATCGAAGATGTTGATATTGAAAACTGGGACAATGCATTTTACTGGGAAAATCATGCTGATAAAGGTTACATTGTTGAAGAAATTCAGACATTGGCAGATGTTCTGGCAATAGGCAATGATGCCGAAGAGATGCAGATAAAAAATTTAGCAGACCCCACAGATTTACAAGATGCTGTTACAAAGATTTACCTGGATCTGTTAATTGGTAGTCTGCTGGAACGAATCATAGCATTGGAGGATTATGTTTATGAAGAAGAAGAGTTTTTTTGTGGCGCTGATATCACTTTTACTTACCGTGGTGGGGAGGTTACCTATGGAACTATTATGCGTGGTGGTTTATGCTGGATGGACCGTAACCTGGGTGCATCACAGGTGCCAACGGCGATCGATGACTCTAACGGGTACGGTGACCTTTTCCAGTGGGGACGGCTTGACGACGGACACCAGGATAGGTTGAGTGGCACGACTTATGGAGTTGTTTACCAAAACGACCCCGGACATAGCGACTTTATTAAAGTTTATAGCACTCCTTTTGATTGGCGCTCACCGCAAAACAACGATCTTTGGCAGGGGGCTAATGGTATCAACAATCCCTGTCCGGAAGGCTGGCGTTTGCCTGCAGGTGCTGAGTTAGAATCTGAAAGAAGCAGTTGGAGTTCGAATAATGCAACAGGTGCTTATGAGTCAACCCTCAAATGGGCATGTGGTGGCCACCGCCACTATCATGGTCCGTTAAACCTCTTCAATGGATATATATGGAGTTCTGACACATTTAGTACAACCTCCAATTATCTCTATATAGGTAATTCAAGTGCCTATATGTGGGACGACTTCCGTGCCTATGGAATGAGCGTACGTTGTGTCATGGACAATTAGCATACCCGGCATATTTGACAAGGAAAAGGAAAATAATATGAGTAAAAACAGGTATTTACCTCTTATCCAAAATATGAAACGAAATCTATAAAATACAATACTATGAAACATACAATACTGTTTTTATCCACTCTATTGATCTATTCCGGGCTTTTAGCTCAGATACCACAGGGCTTCAGCCACCAGGCAGTGATCCATAATAATCAGGGTGAAATACTTGCCAATACCGACATTGGCATTCAGGTTTCCATTATACAGGGCACAACAGAAAGCCCGGCAATATATGTTGAGACCCAT
>SKOK01000017.1 GCA_007120085.1 Bacteroidales bacterium
CAATCGGATCTTGTTCTTCGACTACATCAGGTTCCTGAGAAGGATCGTGGTAATGAGCATAGGAAAATGACCAAACACCCCAATCGTAAACAAAGAACACATGCATATAGTCGTAGCCATCACGTTCTTCGATTTCTATTTCAAAAGTAACACTGCTTTGCGGAACAGTTACTTCACCCTCTGTGCCTACTTTCATAATGCCAATCCATGCACCTAATCCAGTCAAGGTAACTTTCATGGTGTTCGGGTTTAATTCAAAAGCATGGGTACCACCCAGCCATGGGCTCAGGTCTTCACCTTCGGGTCCGACCATGTTGGCAGGGATTGCCTCGATGCATTCACCAACCAGGTCTTCATGGAACACGCCACCTTCACCCCATATATAGCCTTTGTCATCAAAGACATAATCACCATTGCGGTGGAAAGTGAATTCATGATAATAAACGCAAGGCCTTGAACCATCATTCATAAGAGACCACCAACCACGAGGATTTTCAATATTTTCACCAACGCCCATGCTGGTTTCAACACGATATAACTTCCATGTTTTAGAAACTTCTCCGGCCAGCATGGCAAGTACCACATCCGGATCCTCCAGGATGATGGTTTCAGAGAAATCCCTGCTTACGCCATCTTCATTTGTAGCTGTCAGTGTAACTACATAAGTATCGGCTTCGTCATAAATGTGCGTAGGATTTTCTTCTGTTGAAGAATTTCCATCACCAAAATCCCAGCTGTATGATACCGCATTCTGGGAAAAGTTCATAAATGTAACCTCCAGGTGATTGTCTTCGCTGACCTCATACTGGAAGCTGGCAATTGGATCAGCTGCCGGCTCGTCATCGTCTTTGCTGCAAGATGCCAGTGCAAAAAAAGCAAAGGTTGCAATGAGCATGAATACCTGCAGAAATCGTTTTTCATTCTTAATAGTTTTCATAATGTGTGTTTTTTGGTTGATAATAAGGATTTGTTAATAAAAAGTTAAAAGTTGGGTAACATTTTTACTTTATGTCGTTGCAAACATAAGGGCATTGCGCACAATAATACAAATTACCATATACAGCAATAACACAACAAACTGATTTTTCACTACATCATGAATACATCAACACGTTTTTAATAATTTATATATCAACATTTTATAAGTTTTTTATACAAATAATGGCTTTCTCAGAAAAAAACTAATCCAGGCGACAAGAAAGATACTGACATATTAAAACGAGATGATAAAGTCAAGCAGGTTTTCCTTGTTGCCAAGGTTTAATTTTTTCCTCAGACGATAGCGGCTGATCTCTACGCCCCGTATGGAGATATTCATCAGGGGGGCAATTTCCTTTGTGGAGAGGTTCATGCGCAAGTAAGCACATAAGCGTAATTCTTTTGGAGTCAGGTCAGTAAAAGCATCCTTAAGACGGTTGATAAAGTCCTGATGTACTTCATCAAAATAACTGTTGAACAGTTCCCAGTTTTTCTCATTGCGCAGGTCTTTATCGACCCTTTTCAACAGCTTCCTGACATTATGTTTTTCAGGGTTATCATCAGGCATGGATTTCAGTACCTGGGTAAGTTCGGTTTTCAGCCTGGTAAGGGTTTTGTTTTTCTGTATCAGGTGAAGGGTGGCATTGGCAAGCTCCTGGTTTTTGTGCCTCATCTCACTTTGCAGGCTTTCGTTGCGCAAATGCAATATTTCCTTCTCACTGAGTGCGCTTTTTTCTTTAAATATCTGCTCGCGCCTGGCCAGGCGTTTTTCATGCCTTATCTTCTCTCTTTGCCTGATCCTGAGTATCCTTAACCGTATAAAGTATATTATGACAGAAATGATTAAAATCGTCAGAAACACATAAATGACATAGGCGGCTGCTGATCGCAGGAAAGGCGGGGCTACAGTGAACTGAAACGGCCTGACAGCGCTTTCAATGCCAAAGGCATTCCTGGCCTTGACTTCAAAAACATAGTTGCCCTCCAATAGGTTTGTATATTCCTTAAAGTTGAGCGCATCCCAGTCTGACCATTTATCCTCAAGGCCGATCAGCCGATGCGAGTAAACAACCTTGTGGGGATTCTCAAAAGCAGGGGTGGTAAATCTGAAAGAAACCGAGTTAAGGGCAAAAGGCATCCAGGTTTTATTACGAGGTTGTTTTGTAAGCACATCACTGAAATAATGAAATGAAACCGGCTCCTTCTTCCCATAAAAGGTGATGTCGGTAAAAAACATGCCTTCTGCATAGTTGTAGTCCTTTATGATGTTTGGATCATAATGTATAAGGCCTTTTTGGGATCCAACATAGGCATGTTGACGTTCACAAATGAAAATATTCTGAAAAGCCGGAATGATGTGGTCATTTAAGCCAAAAAACGGAGCCTTGATATCACGATATGTACCATCCTCAAGCAAGCGCAATACGCCCATGTATTCATCAGTAAAATACCATACGTTGCCATGCTTGTCCTGGTGTAATTTATCAACAAAGGCCTTATCTCCCAATATTTCGGCCAAAGCGTTCCCACCAGTGAATACGCCTGTTTCATAATCATAAGCAAAAATACCACCATAGGTGGTTACGAACACCTCGTTATTATAAACCTGGATATTGTAAGGCAAAGAAGCAGGCAAACCATGGCTGTCATAATAATAGCCAATCTGTTCAGCAAAGCCCAGATCATTACTTAGGGAAAGCTTGTAAAGCCCACGGTAACCATGGGCAATCCAAAGAGTGTTTCTGTCGTCCATGAACATGCTCCTTGAAGATTCATTAAAGCCTTCCACCTCACGGAGAAACTGCCAATTGTTGCCATCCTTAACAAAGCTGACCAAACCAGTGTAAGTGCCAGCAATCATTTTATCCTGGTAGTCAGATGGTTTCAGAAACGACCAAAACCCCCTGATGTCTGAAATTTGCCGGGCATTAAACCCATCGATCTGAAAAGCACCAAAATTATGACCGCACAAAAGGATTCCGTCAATAACCTCAAGGCTCCAAACCTGCCCTTCGGTGCCTTCAACCAGCCTGAATATGCCACCAACATCCAGTGAGTTAGCCAAATCATCCCTTCGTGCAGCATACAAACCCTGGTTTGTTCCTACATATAAAATTCCATTGTGAATGATGCTTGCATAACTGCTTTCAATGTTATAATTGTAGTTCAATAAAGAAATTGGAGAACTTGTTTCGACATAGTCAATACCATTATCCAGCCCAAGCCATAAATTATTCCGCCTGTCTTCAAAAATATTGAGGATGGTATTGTTTTGCAGTCCCTTGTAGCGGTTGAGATGTTGCAGCAAGTCGCCATTTGCATTCGTAATAAAAAGCCCGTTGCTGATGGTTCCAAAGGCATAATGGCCCTGGTTCAGTTGCAGTCCGGAATAAAGATTATTGCGGATCAGCTGCGTGTTTAAATCCACATCCCAGGTTTTCAGGTCAGTACCATTCCAAACAAACACACCTTCATTGGAGGTACCGATCAATAACCCATTCTGCTTATGAGGCAATATAAACCGAATCTCGTTACGAAAAAAGACAGGATGATTGCTGATTAATTGCAGGCTGTCATCTTTAAGCAAGAGAAATCCATTTTCATTATCGGCCACATACAATTGATCATTGGCATTATGCATGAGG
>SKOK01000081.1 GCA_007120085.1 Bacteroidales bacterium
AACTTCTAACTTCTAACTTCATGCTTTAAAGCCCAAGGTTTTTCTTTACCCCCCCGCATAAACGCAAAAAGGGACGTAAAGGTATAAAAAATCACGAAAACTGAATACCGTACGCTATCCTTTTTTGAAATTTTTGAAACAATTGTTCACTCCATTTGTTGTATATTAAAAGCTCTTGCTATGTATATCACAGGTTACATTTTGACATTGTTTATTGCGTCATCTTCAGTATCAGAAGGTGCTGCTGCCATTATCAATACAGAAAATATGATTTCAGAAAAAGAAAATATCAAACAAGTTGAGTATGCTACCTTTGGTGGTGGTTGCTTTTGGTGCATTGAAGCCGTTTTTTCAAAAGTACGTGGAGTAGAAAGTGCCACATCAGGATTTGCAGGCGGACACCGTGCCAATCCAACTTACGAACAGGTTGTAACAGGTGCCACGGGCCATGCTGAAGTGGTCCAGGTCGCGTTTGACCCTTCAGTTGTAAGCTATCTGCAACTATTGGAAATATTTTTCACAGTACACGATCCAACCACGCTGAACCGGCAGGGAGCGGATGTGGGCACGCATTACAGGTCAGCCATTTTTTATCATAATGATGATCAAAGACTTGCTTCTGAAAAAGTGATTGAGCGCCTGAACAATGAGAAAATATGGGATAACCCAATTGTTACGGAAGTCACTCCCATTGAGAAATTCTACGCTGCCAGCGAATACCATCAAAACTACTTTGAGAAAAACCCAAACCAAGGCTACTGCCAGATGGTGATCCGGCCAAAAGTGGAAAAATTCAAGCAGATGTTTGAGGAAATGCTTGCCGATTAACAATTGCTGATTGCTGATTGTCGATCGAGGCTCGGAAGCAAATCCCTGAACATGGAAAAACTTCGGGCTGTTATCTTCTGTGGCGTTGGCGAGCCGGAAGTTCCAGAAACCAGCTAACCACTGACAGGATGATGCTGAAAAGCAGTGCCCACCAGAATGTGGCTACTTCAAAGCCTTTGACGAAATAGGCTGCCAGCTGTATAATGAAGGCATTGATGACCAGCAAAAACAGCCCCAGGCTCATGATGGTAACCGGTATGGTCAACAAAATAAGAACAGGTTTCAGGATCATGTTTAGTACACCCAGCACAAAGGCTACGACGAGTGCAGTAATAAAGCTGTCAACATGAACACCTCCCAACAAATAGGAAGTAATGACCACAGCAAAGGTGGTGATCAGGGTTTTTACTAAAAAATTCATTGTTTGAAATCGTTGTCTTTTTTGACTCGTATTATCCATTGCGCTTTGTTTTTTTAAAGTTCACTCATACAGCCCTTTATTAACTCCCAGGTGTTTTCAATATCGTGATCAAGTCCAACGGAGAAACGGATCAACCCTTCGCTCATCCCCATCTTCCTTTGGTCCTCCTCAGGCACTTCACTGGATGTGCTTTTGCCAGAATTGCTGAACAATGTTTTAAAATAGCCCAGGCTCACTGCAAGGTATCCGGCACCGGCCAGTTCCATTTTTTCCATGAGCAGCGACGCCTTTTCAAAGTTATCCATATCAATGGCAAATACACCACCAAAACCGAAATCAGGGTGCATCAACTCCTTTAGTAATTGATGATCTGGATGATCCGGCAAGCCTGGATAAATGACTTTCACCCCGGCCTCCTTGAATTTCTCAGCAAGGTACATGGCGTTGTAGCTATGCTGCTTCATGCGGATATGCAGCGTATGCAGGTTTTTCAGTATGCCAGAGGAACGGAAGGGGTCGAGGACCGGGCCCAAAAGCATAGCTGTGCCCTCATTCACATCTATAAGAGAGGCAATGTAGTCATTTTGACCGCAGATGGCACCGGCGACGCAATCGTTCTTGCCGTTTACAAACTTGGTAAGACTGTAAAGCGTGACGTGTGCACCAAGCCTGGCAGGCGATAGTATCATTGGTGTAAATGTATTATCCACCATCAGCTTAGCACTGTTGGCATTTGCAATCTCCGCAAGGGCCGGGATGTTTGACACCTGCAGCATCGGGTTTGTTACCGATTCCGTATAGATAATTTTCGTATTGGGCTTTATGGCATTTTTCACTGCCTCAAGATCAGTGATATCGACAAAACTAACCTCAATGTTAAACTTAGGCAGGTAGTTTTTCAAAAAGGCAAAAGTGCCCCCGTATGTGGTGCGGCTTGATACAATGTGATCGCCACTGTCAACAAGTTGCAGGATGGCACAGGTGATGGCTCCCATCCCTGATGCCGTTACCCATGCAGCCTCTGTTCCTTCCATGGCTGCCAGGGCGTCAGCAAGGTATTTGTTGCTTGGGTTCCAGTGACGTGAATACAAAAAGCAGCCTTCGGCCTCACCCTTGAAGGTTTCCAGCATCGTTTTGGCCTGCATAAAGGTAAAAGTTGCCGAATCGGTAACTGATGGGTTTACATCACCGTATTCACCGAATTGGAGCAGCGATTGTATGCTGGTGGCGGGATCAAAATGTTTTTTCATATGTTTAGCTATTGATGGGTGACAGGTCAAGCCCTGTCATTACGTTGGTTCTGATATTAAGCGTTATGTGTCTGTCCATGTTTAAGCTGCCCATTCAGGGTACTTGTGGGGTATTGCAGGCATTTAACCCAGGGCGTTGCCTCTGGGCTGAATTAAATCGCCCTTTCCAGGGTATTTCCCTCCGTGATCCCTTCGAGCTTCCAGCCTCGAGCTTAATCAGCAATCGACAATCACCCCCTTAAACATATAATTAAATATCATACAAAAATCATTATATTTTAACGTTTTACAGACAATAATCAAAACAAATCAGTTTCTTGCAAAAGTACAAAATTAATCCGTTTGTAGTAAATTCCATGGCAAAAAAAAGAGACAAAACCGTTTAGTGATGCTGATGGGTTATGTGGCAACCTGCTGATGATCATTTTGATTATCTTGCGATTGAAGAAGAAAAGCTTACTTTTGCAAATAACAATAATTGCTATGGAAGCATCCCACAGCTATTCATTAGTTGCTGAGAAGCAGCGAATCATCCGCAGTGCCCTGTGGCCGTTTATCTTCGTGGCCATGATGTGGGTGGTCAAGCTGCTGGAGGTTGCCACAAACATCAGTTTGTCACAATATGGGATGGCGCCCCGCAGCCTGCAGGGGTTATACGGCATCTTCACATACACCTTTCTGCACAAAGACTTTGGACACCTGGCATCCAACTCCCTGCCCTTGCTTTTCCTGGGGACGGCCCTTTTTTATTATTACAAGGAAGTGAGCCGTACAGTCTTTTTACAGCTTTTCATAATATCAGGCTTATGGTTGCTGATTCTGGGAAAGCAGGGCAGCATTCACATTGGCGCCAGCGGGCTTGTTTACGGGCTCACTGCTTTTCATATAACGGCTGGCTTGATCAAACGCAATAAAAACCTGCTTGCCTTTGCGTTGCTGGTAATGTTTTTGTATGGCAGCATGGTATGGGGGGTGTTTCCCGACTTTTTCCCAAAGAGAAACATTTCATGGGAAGGGCACCTCACCGGGATGGCCGCGGGCATCCTGCTGGCCTGGTTCCACCGCGACAAAGGCCCCCAGCGCGATCGCTATGAATGGGAAGACGAAGAGGATGACGAAGAGG
>SKOK01000202.1 GCA_007120085.1 Bacteroidales bacterium
CAAGCCCATTCAGCACTGGCATTTTGATATCCATGAGTACCAGACTTATGTCGGGGTTGGTCTTGCAAAGACTGACTGCTTCCTTGCCATCTTTGGCCTGCAGGGTTCTGAATCCAGCATTTTTTAGCAAAATATCCGTATATGCCATATTGCTTTCATCGTCTTCGGCAAGCAAGATAAGCGGGTCTTCGAGTGTTTTTACGGATGGGGCTGCTGGTACAAGCGTTTCATCCATTTGGTTCTTGCCCTCATAGGGAATTGTAAAGAAGAACACTGAACCTGCCCCTTTTACTGATTTTGCCCATATTTCACCACCCAATAGCTGCACAATGCCTTTTGCGATGGCAAGCCCCAGGCCGCTTCCTTCATGGCCCCTGGTCATGGCAGTGTCTTCTTGCTCAAATGCCTCAAAAATGTTTTCCAGTTTGTCTTTTGCAATGCCCTTGCCTTGGTCTTTAATAAAAAATTCAAGAAAACGCTCCTTTACGTTAAAACCGAAAGCAATGCTACCTTTATCTGTAAACTTTGCGGCATTCCCAAGCAGATGAGCCAGGACTTTGCTTAATAATTCATCATCAGAGTAAATAATTAGCCTGTTAAACCCATCAGGTATTTCAAGATTCACGTTTACACCCTTTGATGCACAAAGTCTTTTGAGTACCTGGAGTTGCTCTTCAAGTAGCTCATCTATAAGAAACTCCCTTTTGTTCACCCTCATATTTCCTGAGGCGATCTTGGATATATCCATGAAGTCGGTGACAGTCTGGATCAAACGGTCAGTGCTTTGCTGCAAAACATTGAAGTAAGACACTCGTTCTTCCCTGGTGATGTTTGCTTGTGCAATGAGTTGCCCAAAACCCACTATTCCGTTGAGCGGTGTGCGGATCTCGTGCGAGATGTTGTCAATGAAAGCGGTTTTCAACCGGCTGGCCTCCTCCGCTTTTTCTTTTGCATCTTTGAGTTCTTCCTCAGCCTGCTTATGGTCGTCAATATCAATCAGTGCTCCCAGTAACTGGGCAGGCTTGCCCTGTTCGTTCGTTTTGAAGACTGAGATCAGAACGCTAAACCATTTCCATGCACCTTTGTACATGATCCTGATCTCGGTTTCAGCCTTGTCAATGTTAGGATTACTATCCAACAACATGACCTTTGACTGTAATTTTTTGAAATCATCAGGATGCGTCAGCTGTGTGATGTCGTCCTTTTTAAATTGAGTGCTTTCAAGGGAAATGCCTTCAAAAAACAATTTATGATACTCATTAACCCAAACATTCTGATTTTTCTCCAGGTCGTAAATGTATAATAATGCGGGAGTGCTTTCAACAATGGCATTGGCGAAAAGTTCACTTTCAATCAGCTTTTCTCTTGCTTCAATGCGCTCGGTGATATCAACATTGGTACCCCTGACCCCCAGGAAATTGTTTTGTTCATCGAAAACAGGCTTGCAAAGGTGCTCGATATGCCTGGTTTGTCCGTCAGCAGTAATGAGTCTAAAGTTGTGCGAACGCTTTTTCAACACAGATCGCGCATCTTTGTGGTGATTCAGGTATCCTGGCTTGTCTTCGGGATGGATCATATCCAGGAAGAGGTCAATGTTTTGAATGAGCTCATCAGGGCCATGCCCGGTTATCTCCCTGCAAGCAGGCGAATGATAAACAAGCTCGCCTTCAGGGTTTTCCCAGAACTCCCAGTTGTAAGTATTATTGGCAATTATTTGCAGTTTTTCTTCTGTCTCTTTTATTTTTGTGATGTTGATAAATGTCACAACAACCTGTTCAATTTGTCCATCCTGGTCATGTTCCGGATAAGCATTCACCAATAACCATTTAACACTGCCTTGTTCGGGATGTGCAATGCCGAATGTTTTATTCTGGAGTGGTTTATTTGTGGAGAAAACCACATTTACCGGGTATTCATCAGTTAACAGTTTTTTGCCCTGTTCATTCAAAAAATGCCATTCGGGGTGTGCTGCATCGCGACCATACAGCTGTTCTGCCGGCAGTCCAAGAAGGTTTGAAGCTTCTTTGTTACAGAATACGATATTGGTATCTGCATCATGCACCACGATGCCTGCATGAAGGTTGTAGCTCAAACGTTTGTATTTTTCTTCACTTTTCTTCAGGGCATCTTCTGCCCGTTTGCGGTCGGTAACATCGCGGTCTGAACCCCTGTAACCGATCAGCTCACCATCGGCATCTAAAACAGGGATGCCATTGGTAATGACATGAACCTCCTGTCCGCTTTTGGAGATCATTACATTTTCTAAATTTCGAATGGGTTCTTTGTTCTCAATGGTTTTGGAGATTTCTTCAATTGTTTTGGTTTTTTGATTTTCCGGCAATAAATCAAAACATTTTATTTTGCCTGCCAATTCCTCCGGCTTGTATCCCAGTATTTTTTCGACAGCCAGGTTGGCATAGGTATAGATGCCGTCTTTATCCACTTCCCAGACAAACTCACCCGTGTGTTCGGCAATTTGTTCAAATCTGCGCTGGTTGGCCTCGGCATGCCTTTTGGCTTCCAGTGTTTCGCGCTCCATCCTTTTGCGGTCGGTAATATCGGTTATGATGCCGGCATAGCGCACAATGTTGCCCTGCTGGTTTTTGACTGGAAAAGCTTTGGAGTGAACCCAGCGGATGCTTCCGTCAGGCCTCCTGATGCGGTAATCCTGGAAGTATTTACCGGTCTTTTGAAATTCCACATATGCCTTTATGCTCTCTTCCCTGTCTTCCTCATGAATTATTTCAAGATAGGCCTCAAAACTATCACGCAGGCTTTCGATCGGCCTTCCAAATATGGTTTCAAAACTAGGACTCAAATAAAGAATTTCTTCCCTGTCTGCCGACATCAGCCAGAAAGCACCGTCGATGTTGTTGACGATCTGACGCAGTTTCTCTTCTCGCTCAAGGATGATTTCGTTGTCTTTTTGTTCAGTAATGTCGTAAACAAAGCCAATGATCTTCGCCGGTTTGCCATCAGCGTCATTCGTCACGCCGGCAGATTCCCTTACCCAGCGCACTTCACCATCGTCCCTTTTGATACGGTGCGTATAGTGAAGCGGGATCCCTTCTTTAAGTTCGGTAATGGGCTTGTTTACCTCAATGACATACTGCCTGTCGTCAGGGTGTACTCTTTTCAGGAAGTCATTAAAACTGCCTTTGAATGTCCTTTCCTTTACACCAAACAGCTTCTCGCATTCGGGAGACCAAAAAAGTGTTTGTTTTTTGATGTCGTATTCCCAGGTGCCTGCGTTAGTCAATGATTGGGCCAGGGTAAGCCTTTTCTGATAAGCTTTTAGCTCTTTTTCGTGCGTGATGTCAGTAAATATGGTTGTGAAGATGCGTTTTTCCGGTGATTGTACCTGAACCCTGTACCACTTTTTTAGCGGCTCCGAATACTGCTCAAAAGTTTCGCGGCCACCCTCAAGTGCAATCTTGCCGTAGTATTCCACCCAGTCGAAACTGCCTGAGCGTATGCCTGGCAGAAGCTCCGTAACGGTTTTGCCAGCTATATTTGCTGGTATGCCTGTAAGCTGGCTAAATGCTTCATTAACTTCGATGTAGCGATAATCATACGGCTTGCCTTTGTCGTCAAGCA
>SKOK01000203.1 GCA_007120085.1 Bacteroidales bacterium
CTTTGGAGTTTCTTCCCTGCCAGCAGGCGCATCAGCACAAAAACCGTCAGGCATATGATCATAAAGACTGCTGCTACCGGTCTGGCGTAAGCGAGCCCGAATGAGGTAAATCGTTCCCAAATCAAAACGGGCGTAACCATTGGGTGGTAGGCGATGATCACCACGGCGCCAAATTCGCTCAGGCCACGGGCCCACATCATAGTAAGACCGGTGAGCACATGCCGTCTGGCCAAAGGAAGTGAGATGGTAAAAAACACCCGCAAGGGTGATGCCCCGAGGTTCAGTGCGGCTTTTTCGAGCTTTTCCGGAACGGCCTCAAACCCGTCGCGGGCGGCGTTGATCATGAACGGAATGCTCACAAAGGCCATCGCCACGACGATGCCGGCGATACCGCCTATGAATTGTAAGCCTACGGCCTCGCCCGCCTGCCCAATCATGGTGTTGCGACTTACCACACCCATGATGGCAATACCGGCCGCTGAATGTGGAATCACCACGGGAAGATCCACCAAGCCGTTTACGATTCCCTTTCCGGGAAAATCACGCCTCGCAAGCAGATACGCCAGGGGTATCGCGGCAACACCAAAGATCATAACCCCAGCCAGCGAGCTAAGCAAGGTGAGCCGCATGCTCCGCCGCACCTCCTCATCTGCAATGGTGTCGATATATTGCGCGCCTGTGGTTTTTAACAACATCCCGGCCAGGGGTGCCACAATGAATAACAACACCAGGCCACTAAAGGCCAGCACAACCAAACGGCTTTTCCAGCTATTTAACATCTTAAACAGTTAAACGACGCTACTTTGATGTCAGCGCCCCAATATTTTTGACTCCGATCAGCAAAACGAAGCACAACAAACTGTCGCAAATTTACATTTTAACGGCCACATGACAAAAATCCATTTGTCCTCCATAAATGTGATGTTTACACCCTGAACTGAATTATTACCTGGCGTGAAAGGCAGTGCAGAAAGCTGTGAAACGCTTAGTTGATAATAAGCCCAACATACCATCAGCTCACCCCAATTCTATATTTACGCATTTTTGAGTACAGCGTGGTACGACTGATACCAAGCTGCCGGCTTACCTGCGTGACATTGCCATTGTGGTGGGCCATGGAGTCCTTAATCGCATCTTTTTCAATATCCTCCAGGGAAAAGGTCTTGTTGCCGGACATTTTTTTTGTTGTTCCTCCTTCAGATTTTTGCTGCCCATCATAGCTGCCATTGTAATTATGAAAACCATTCGGAAGTTCGGATGATATGATATTAAAGCTGCTCATCCCATTGAAGTTGACAAGATTTTCCACGAAGTTTTCCAATTCGCGCACATTGCCTGGCCAGTTGTATCGCATGATCTTCTCATGCAACTCAAGGCTGATGTGAGGCACGGGTTTGTTGAGTTTCTGTGCTTTTACATTCATAAAATGGTTGAGCAGGGCCTTAATATCCTGTTTTCTCTCACGTAAAGGCGGGATAAACAAGGGAATAACGCTCAGGCGGTAAAAAAGGTCTTCACGGAATGTCCCTTTGCGAAGCTCTTCGAAGAGGTTCTTCTTGGTAGCAGCGATCACCCGCACATCCACCGCGATATTTTTTGTTCCACCGATACGCGTGACGTATCCTTCCTGGAGCACCCGCAGCAGGTTCACCTGCAGATCCAGGGGCATCTCGCCGATCTCATCAAGGAATATCGTACCCCCGTTGGCCAGTTCAAACTTGCCGGCATGCCCCCCTTTGCGGGAACCGGTAAATGCCCCTTCTTCATACCCAAACAACTCGCTTTCAATAAGATTTTTGGGCAATGCACCACAGTTGACGGCTATAAAAACCTCATTGCGCCGCAAACTGGCATTGTGGATCGACTGTGCAAGCAACTCCTTACCCGTTCCACTGTCGCCCATCAGCAATACCGTGCTTGGTGCACCGGCAATGGTTTTGGCATGATCAATGATCTGCCTGATCTCCTGGCTGTCACCAACGATGTCATCAAAAGTGTAATATGCACGCATACCAGTATATTTGTTCACCAGGTTGAATATTTTCTGAATGCCCTTAATTACCAGCACCATGCCTATAATTTGCTTGTTCTCATCATAGATGGGATACGCGCTCAGGTCATACCTTTCCTTGTTACGGGGTTTGGGCAGCGTTATTTCTGCATCCAGAAAACTCTCGCCGCGATCAAAGCGTTTGAAAATATCTTGCCAGATAGGAAGCAGGCAGTTGATGGACTTCCCAATCATTTTTTCTTTTTCAAGATTCAGCAGGGAGCATGCCCATGGGTTGAGCGTTTTCACCGTCCCATTGGTATCGATGGTGATGATACCTGCGGATACTGACTCCAAAACAGACTGCAGGTAATGGAAGGTTTCGTTCAGCTGTTCCCTGGCCTTGTCGCCGAGCAGCTGGTTCTCGACGGCGCGCACTGCAGCAACAACAAGGCCCAGTGTGTGCGGATGAAACAGTTTACTGTCTCCAGTAAGGTTAAGTGACGCAATGATCTCACCTTTGGGATTTCGAATGGGGGCTGCACTGCAGGTCCAGCGGTGGTATGCCTTGATGTAGTGTTCATGTGCCGTAACCTGCAGGGGCATGCCTTCGTAAAGACAGGTGCCCATTGCATTTGTGCCGATGCTTTTCTCAGCCATCGACGCCCCGATGACCATATTCAGCTTCTCCGACTGTATGATGGCGTCCGGATCACCCTTCGACCGGAGGATATATCCATCCTTATCCGTCAGAATGATGAAGAAGCCGGAGTTCTCGACCGCTTCATAAAGGATATCCATAAATGGTGCGACGATATCCAGCAACCTTTCATGCTCAAACAACCTGCGCTGCAGCACCTCACCCTTAAGCACGTGCGACGGGTAAACCCTATCAGTTTCAATACCAAACTTCTCACACCGGCTGTGAGACTCCGCAATCATTATACTTTGCTGTTTCTTACTATTCATAATATGCTAAATTATGTGTGGGCAAATCACCGGATCATGGCCAGCAGTTTACCCAATCAGTTAACAATGCGTAATTTTATAATAAAATAACACTTATAAGTCCTTATTTATAATGATTCTGAACAAAACCATAAAGTCAACATGTTCAATAACCGAACAATGTTCAGTTTCAAAACACAAACATACAGCAATATTGTTAAATAACCAAACATTTTTATCATGATGAATATGCCGCGCGTCAACAGCAGTATATACTATCATCTGACATACAAATCTTTAATGTGTTTGGTGCAATCATTGTCACACTGAGTGCGTAGTCGACACTGAGCGTCTGGGACTAAAGTCCCCCTGGGAGGTGCACCATTTCTTTCCGTTGGCTGAAGCCAACGGCAATTGATACAGAGCAATAATTGTATAAAAACATAATAATTTTAGTATTCTGGCCATTACAAAAGATGTCATTAGTAAACGATAGGGAGGAATCTCCCAACGCAATATACACGAAATCCAAATTAACAGTCAAACAACTAAACAACTAAACAATTCAACAATTCAACAATTCAACAATTCAACAATTAAACAATTAAACAATTAAACAATTCAACAATTAAA
>SKOK01000284.1 GCA_007120085.1 Bacteroidales bacterium
AGGAGTAATGCAATTGCTTTCTTCCTTCGAGCTTCGAGCCTGTAACCAATATCGGTAATCGGCAATCGGCAATCGGCAATCGGCAATCGATAATCATCCCCCTGTGTGTCAAAAAATCCTGCCATGAGCGTTTCATCTGTTTATAATTTGTTATGTGTTTGATATTCTGTGTTTTGTAAATTTACTCAAGATCAGGAATTGATGTTAGAACCTCCAACTTCCAACTCCTGTCACACATACTGCTGTTCAAGCAGCTCGGCCACGGAGCTGTCAAAAAGATCGAGCTTTTGCACGCGCTCGAAGGCTTTGATAAGGTCTGAAACCCTTGCACGGGCTTTCATTTCGTCCTTGTAATCTTCAACGATGTTCCCTTTGTGCATCATGATGATACGGTCAGGAAGGTCAACGGCCTGTTGCATTGAATGGGTCACCATCATGGCAGTTAACTTTTCCCTTGTTATGATCTCACGGGTAAGCTCAGCCACCTTTGCGGCTGTTTTCGGGTCGAGTGCTGCTGTGTGTTCATCCAGCAGTAGCAGCTGGGGTTTCAGCCAGGTGGCCATCAACAGGGTGAGCGCCTGCCGCTGACCGCCCGACAGCGTTCCGATGGGGTTGTCGAGCCTGTCCTCCAGCCCCATTTTTAATGTCTTAACCTTATCGCTGATCTCTTCGCGCACCCGTTTTGTGATGGCTGTTCTCAGCGACCAGCGTTGTCCCCGGCGCATCGCCATGCCAATGTTTTCTGCGATGGTCATTCCTGCGGCAGTTCCGGCAAAGGGGTTCTGGAAAACCCGTCCTATGAGTAAAGCCCGCTTGTGTTCCGGCCAATTGGTGATGATGCGTCCAAACAGTTCCATGCTGCCACTGTCTGCTTCGAAGCTTCCGGCAACGGCATTCAGCAAGGTACTCTTGCCCGAACCATTGGTGCCAATCACAGCCGTAAAACTACCCTCTTGAATTTCAAGGGTTACGCCCCGCAGCGCCCTGACTTCGTTAACCGTTCCCGGTGAAAAAGTCTTACATAATTCTTTTATCTTAAGCATTTCGCAGCCCTCCCCATATGGATTTTCGCAATGATTTAACCCAGATGGGCGCTACCAGTGCCAGAAATACAAATACAGCCGTTACCAGTTTTAAGTCATTGGGGTTAAGCCCCCAGCGCAGGGCAATGGCAATGAGCAGCCGAAAAAAGATGGTGCCCAGCACTGCACCTGCGATTGTTAATCCGATGCTTCGTGTGCCGGTAAGCGCTTCACCAATGATGATGCTGGCCAGCCCCCAAACCATCATGCCAATGCCCATCTGAACATCAGCAAAACCTTGGTATTGAGCCAGTAACGCCCCTGACAATGCGACCAGCCCATTCGACAGTGACAAGCCTAAAACGATCATCAGGTTGTGGTTAATGCCCTGCGCCCTCACCATCTGCGGGTTGTTGCCACTGGCGCGCAAGGCAGTGCCCAGGTGGGTAAGTAAAAACCAGCGCAACGCAATGGCTGCGAGCACACAAATTATCAATGCCGTAAGGAAAACCGAAAAATCAGTGATTGACACAGGCCAGCCAAGTATGTTGATGCGATTCAGCTCGCCAGAAAGCGAAGAGATGATGTGTTCGGTGCTTCCCGACACGCTGGAGGTATCAAGCAGCGGAATGTTGCTGCGCCCCATGATGCGCAGGTTAATCGAATAAAGGGCTGTCATCATTAAGATGCCTGACAATATCATCTGGATCTTAAAACGGGTATAGAGCAGTCCGGTAATACTTCCGGCGACCAAGCCGGTAGCAGTGGCGATGAGTGTTGCCAGCCAGGGCGACCAGCCGTTAACGATCATTACTGCGGCGACGGCCGCTCCCAGGGTAAAGGAGCCATCCACGGTGATGTCCGTAAAGCGCAGCATCCGAAAACTGATCAGCATGCCCATTGTAAGGGCTGCCAGGATAAGTCCGATTGTAAAAGCACTAAGTACTATTCCCATGGCAAATCCTCCTTTCCGTTAATGATGGGTGCACACCAGCAAGCGCCGCGAATAAAGGCACTTTCGCCAAGTCCGGTCAACGGACGGAGGTCTTCAACAAGATGATAAAGTGCCAGGGGCGGCGAACCATTGAAAAACTTCCAGGTGGCATCTTTCAGGTTTATTTTTCCTGCCTCCATTGGCTGGTAAGGAAAAACCGTTGCATGCGAATGCAAGAAAAGACCCTCATATTTTCCAGATGCACTCATCAGCGCAGGTTTAAGGTCATCCGGCGTCCGGGCTGCAATGCCAAACACCAATGCCTGCTGCCTGGCATACATTCTTTCTCCGCAAAACGAAAGCCACTCCCTGGCCCCGGGAAACTCCATTTTTTGCCCCTGATGTATCTGGCCGGGTGATTTTATGATGTAGGAACCTACCAGTCCATCAATTTCCGCAAGGATGACAAAGGCCGCCAGCTCCGAATTTGTCACCGTAAGCACCTTTTCTGCAATCTCACCCAATCCAAAATACAGTTTCTTCCCTGAAGGAGCAAAACGAAGCACGTGCGACATCTCACCATTGCAATGCAAGGCCTGCATACAGTGCATCTCAGGAAGGTATTCCTTTTCAGCAAGCAGGAAATCCGGATCTTCATCCTCCCGCGGGGGCTGGTGCACTGTATTACCGGCCACTGCCAGGAACTCACCCATCATTGAGGTGTCAGCATCCGTGGCCTGGACCGGGCTGCCAATGCCCAATGCAAAACTGTTTTTCTGAAAGCGGATTCTGACAGCGTCACCCTCCCTGAAGCTTTGCCACGGTTTCCATTTGGCCGGTATTGAAATCATTAACCCAACACTTTCATCAAGCTTAAAGGTTTCAAATCCGTCACCAGGCTCAATCCCTTGATCGCTTTTCAGTTCCTGGATGTCCTCGGGGAGATCGTCCGATAACCAACCTCCAAAACCCGTCATCGTGAGCGTTTGCTTTACAAAATCATTGGCTTTGACAAGCTGGAAACTGCCATTAACGGATTTGACTGATTTAATTAATTGTACGATTGAACGTATGCCAGCTGAGCTCAAGAATTCCATGCCAGCGGCATCCAGAAGCAGGTGATGCTCTCCCTGGCGGATATGCTCCTGCATGCTTTTTGAAAAGTGATCAGCCCAGGCAGCATCCAGCCGGCCCGATGTAGTCACCAGCAAATACCTGCCACGCTTTTGATGACTTAGTTGCATTGCTTTGTATTTTATTTTGTAAAAATCTCTGCCCTTTCCACGAGTGCTTCGGGTATAGTAATATTATGCTTCTTTGTAAGTTCAGGATTGATGATCAGTTTCACGGTCTGGACATTGGAAAAAGGGATCGCTGCGGGGTTTTCGCCATTCAGCACCCTGATGGCCTTTTCGGCTGCTTCCAGCCCGGCATGGTAATAATCGCAGGCAACTGCAATGACACCACCATCCTTCATCTGGTCGCTGTCGAACACATAAACCGGGATATTATTGTCGGATGCGCGCCGCGCGATCAATCCAAATCCCGGGCGCGTCAGGTTGTCAACCACCTGCGCAACCACCTGTATGTCCTG
>SKOK01000291.1 GCA_007120085.1 Bacteroidales bacterium
CGTTTCCACCGGGCCTGGGCCGAAGAGATCATGCCTGATGTGATGGATAAGCTTTTCGGGATGAAAGACCTGTTCATGAAGAGCCTCAGGCTGACAGCCACTCGCATCAACAGCCGCAATGCTTCCATATTTTGGGAATCAGAGCGCACTGTCGATTTCCTCTTTCAGTTCTTACGCAAGAAAGCAGAAGAGGATCAGGTTGAAGATGAAGAGCTTGACAGGTGGATCAAGGCTTTTGAGAAGGACAAGTTTGAGGCCGGGCTGCAGTTCTGGTATGAGATACACAAAGGGATACACGAGACCTTGCGGGAATTTCATTAAGATTCCAACCGGACTGCGTTTATTGATTCCGTCGGGCTTCCAGATCCGCTGTCATTTGTTTTACCTTTTTATCATTAAGCGGATAAGCCAGGTAGATCAGCAGGGCGATTGCCCCGATAACGGCCGGTATGAGGCTAAAGAGCAGGATCAGCCCCCTGAGGCTATCGGCCGATTGCACCACGTTGGGTTCAAAGCCCACACCTGCCATGAGGTTCAGACTGATGAAGGCGGCAAAGGCCCATCCGAACTTCTGGCTCATGGTAGAGGCCGAGAACACCAGGCCAGTGGCCCTCCTGCCTCTTTTCCACTCGCCATAGTCGGCCGTGTCGGCATACATGGCCCACAGCAGCACACTCAGCGGCCCACCGGTTATGGAGCCGGTTACCTGAAACAGGTAGATCAGTCCGAGTTGTTCGACACTCAGAAAGTAAATGATGCCTGTACTGAATATGGTGATGATGAAGAAAAGGATGAAGGTTTTCTTCTTGCCCAGTATTTTTGACACCCACAGAATGATCACCACGCCTATGAGGGATGACAGCTGGCCGATGGTGTTGTATGCCGAAACCAGTGACTCGAAGCTATAAGTTGCCGATCCTAAGAATGGCAAGGCAAGCTCCTGTGCTCCAATCACGTACTTGAAATAGTGGGCGGTTACGCTGCCCCTGATGGCCACAAAAAGGACAAAAGTGAGTGTAGTGGCAAGCAATATGAGCCAGGGCACATTTGTAACCAGCTCATGCAAATCTTTTTTAATGGATGATTTCTGGTTTTGCGGTGGCTGCACCCTTTCGCGCGTTCCTTTAAACGCAATCAGAAAGAACAGGACGGCAGCTGCACCATAAATGATGAAGGTGCGATTCCACCCTCTGGCGTGATTGATGATGTCAACGCTGTACAGCAATGTTTGGCCGCCTGGATCCATGAATAAGCCGGAAACATCTATCCGGTGGCTCCCAAACCCTTCGCGCTCAACGACATTGGCTAACGGCCTTACCGGCAAAGGAGGAATTTTCCGGTCGCCGGAAACATAATACCCGACATGCATTGTTTGCTGTCCGCCGCGCCCGTCATTGGCCACGATGGTCAGTTCAGCAAAGCCTTGCCGGCCTTCAAACAAGACTACCCGGCCATTGTCCATGACCGGTTGCAGCACACTGGCATCGCTGGTTGTCACATCAAAGGTGAGCGGATCGCCATCGGGATCCACAATGATGTTGTGCACGTCCAGAATCATTTCGCCAAAACCCTGATCAAGAATGAAATAATCCGTTGAATCAGTAATTATGGGCGGTGCATTGCCGGCCTCATTCACATGAATAAAGAAGCTGTGGCTGTTTTCGCCCCAGACCTTATCGCTGGCTGTGAGTTCTGCGAGGACAGTACCGGGGCCTGTCTCTTCAACGATCAAGGTATTGTCTTCCAATCGCAGGGTTACAACATCATGGTGGTTTTGCGTGAAAGCATATTCCAGGGGTTTTTGGACATTGGTGACAAAAACTTCAGAAATATCGATGACATGTCTTCCAAATCCCTGTTGAAGGGTTATTTCATCAATCGGCCCTTTTAGTGCGGGGAAATTGGCACTTGCCGGGTCCACCCTGAACCAGAACTCCATTTTTTCAGCTATCCCTTCAGGGTTTTTTGCAGATAACACCACCATGGCATTGCCAGATCCTTCCTCATTGATGGTCAAAACATTATTATCCATTTCCGCCGTTATGATGGACGTATCGCCACTGCCAATTCCCTTGGTGAGGGGCAACAGCGTGGCAGAGACAATAATGCCGGCTGCAAAGGCAAAAATGAACTTGAAGGAAGAAACAGAAGTGCGGTCCTGCGAGTTGGGCGAAATCACCCCCATCAAGGCTGTATAGGGAATATTGATGGCCGTGTACATAATCATTACGAGAATGAAGGTGCTGTATGCCCAGATGATCTTCGCGGAGGGGCTTAGGTTGGGAACGGTAAAAACCAGCACTCCGGATATGGCAAAGGGCACGCAAAGCCAGAGCAAGTAGGGTCTGAACTTGCCCCAGCGGGTTTGGGTGCGGTCGGCAATGATGCCCATGAGCGGATCGTTCAACCCGTCAATGATCCTGCTTACCAGGAACATGGTGGCTGCCACCGATGCAGGGATGATAAACACATCGGTGAAGAAATAGGTAAAATAAAGCATGAATGTTTGCCAGTACAATACGGAGGCCAGGTCTCCGAAACCATAAGCTACCTTTTCCCTGAACGACAGCAGCGGAGAGTTTCTTTCCATAAATTTTTATATAAAAATTTTGACTTTTTCCTTGCGAGTGAGTTGCTTAACACCATGAGAGGCCCAATTCACGGCAGATGTTTCTTCATGATTCACGGTCTTTCCAGGTGTAAAATTTCGATCTTTTTGAAATGCGTAGGGTGGCTTTCTGCCTGCAGGGCGATGTGTCCTTTTGAGAGGGGCATTCCATCGGCTTCACGCTGCAGGCCTCCGTACGTCAGCACGGTGTCACCTTCAATGATGTGATGTACAAGGGAATCACCATATACCACGAGCTCAAAGCTTATCCAATCATCGCCGTGAAAGGTTAGGGAGGCGGAGCTGATGCAATGCTCAAATCGCCGTTCGCCGTCGATTACCACGTTGGTACCCGGGGTACAGACACTACCGTTGGGCCTTTCATTGATCCCGTCGCCGCCCAGCAACTGTGCTTCAACCGAAACGGGAAAATGTTGATCCAGCGACAAGCTTTCCGCCGACTGCGAATGAAACATGATACCGTTGTTGCGAAAGGCCCAGCCCTGGCCGCCATGGACCTGCTCACCCACAAAACGGTAAACCACCCTCAGCCGGTAGTGCGAAAAAGGCTCGTCGTAAAAAATATGTCCAAACTGACCGGTGAACTCATCGTACTCATCATAACAGACCTTTAGCAAACCATCTTCAACCCTGAATGTATTGCCAAAATTGTGGTTAAGCTCGTAGCCAGCGATCTTGATGTCCCATCCATCAAGGTTTTCACCATTAAAAAGGGGTATCCATTCTTCATTATCTGGTTTTGTCTGGCATGAAAAGACGATTGCCAGCATCAATGCAGTGATTAAGAGTGTGGTTGGTTTCATATGTTTATATTTGCGTAAGTGGTTGTATGCTTGCGTCTTGTATTTCTTCCTTAGATGGCGAATGGATGTTAGAAGTTAGAAGTTAGAAGTTAGATTTTCTTTTTTCTAACCTCA
>SKOK01000014.1 GCA_007120085.1 Bacteroidales bacterium
AAGCGCTGCACAATTTTCGCCTCGTGCAGTCCTTTCATCTGGTAGTGGTGGTGTAGCGGTGCCATTTTGAAGATGCGGCGTCCTTCACCAAATCGTTTTTTTGTAAACTTGAACCAGCTCACCTGAATGATCACCGAAAGGCTTTCAATGAAAAAGACGCCGCATAATATTGGGATCAGCAGTTCTTTACGAATGACGATGGCAAAAACGGCGATGATGCCGCCGAGTGACAGGCTGCCCGTGTCGCCCATGAATACCTGTGCAGGGAATGAGTTGTACCACAAAAAGCCAATGCAGGCTCCCACAAAGGCTGCGATGAAGATCACCAGCTCGCCGGTGTGCGGAATATACATAATGTTTAGGTAATCGGCGAAGACCATATTGCCTGAGACATAAGCCAGGATGCCGAGTGTGACACCGATGATGGCTGATGTGCCGGTGGCCAGTCCGTCGAGCCCGTCAGTGATGTTCGCACCGTTAGATACCGCCGTGATGATCAGGATCACCACAGGAATGAAAATCAGGAAAGCCCATCGCTGGTAGCCTTCACCCAGGAAGCTTAACAGCCTTGAGTATTCAAATTCATTGTCTTTGAAGAACGGGATGGTGGTTTTGGTTGACTTTACCGACTCCATCGGAAATGGCGAGTCTTGCCTTACTGGGCCTTCCAGTTCAAGGATTTCTGTTGTGCTGATGAATTCGAGCGGTGTATCTGTCTTTTCCCTGATCACCACACCATCATGGAAAAACAATGTGGCACCAACGACGATGCCCAGGATGATCTGCCCGAGGATCTTAAATTTTCCGTGCAAACCCTGCTTGTCTTTCCTGAATACCTTGATGTAATCATCGAGGAAGCCAATGATACCCAGCCACACGGTGGTCACCAGCATGAGGATGATGTATATGTTATCGAGCCTTGCAAATAGCAGGCTGGGGATGACGATGGCCGAAATGATAATGATTCCGCCCATGGTTGGGGTGCCCTGCTTCAGCATTTGTCCTTCCAGTCCAAGGTCCCTGACTGTTTCGCCAACCTGTTTTCTTTGCAGGATGTTTATGATGCGTCTGCCCGATATCATTGTAATAAACAGGGAGAATATCAGGGCCATACCCGCTCTGAAAGAGATATACTGAAACAAGCCCGTGCCGGGTATGTCAAAGTTTTGATCCAGATATTCGAACAGTGTATAAAGCATGCTTTACCTGTTTAGTAATTCTGTTAAAATGGCTTTGTCGTCAAAGGGCAGTTTTTTGCCCCTGATTTCCTGGAATTTTTCGTGGCCTTTTCCTGCTATCAGTATGATGTCGCCGGGCGTGGCAGTGATGGAGGCCACCTTGATGGCTTCTTTCCTGCTGGTGATGGCAACATGTTTTTTTTCAAGTTCCGGATAATGTTCCAGTCCGGCGATCATATCGTTGATGATGGCTTCCGGGTCTTCAAAGCGGGGGTTGTCGCTTGTGAAGTAAACCTGATCGCTGTTTTGTGCGGCGATGACAGCCATTTCCGGTCTTTTCGTCTTATCCCTGTCGCCGCCGCAACCTACTACCGTCAGGATGCGTTGTTTGTCTGATTTGGTTTCGCGGATGTTTTGCAGTACGTTGCGCAGGGCATCGGGTGTATGGGCATAATCAACGATTCCTGTGATATCCTGGGTGCCTTTTACCAGCTCAAAACGTCCTGCAGGTGGCTCACAGCCGCTGATAGCAGCCAGCAATTCATCCTGATCCTTGCCCAGCAGGCGACCGGTAGCGTAAACGGCCAGAATGTTGTAGGCATTAAACTTACCGGACAGCTTGGTCCATAACTCTTTGTCATCAACCCTTAGCTGCAGCCCGCCAAAATTACTTTCAAGCAGCCTGCCCCTGATGTCGGCCATCGCCCGCAAGCTGTAGGTTGTGACTTGCGCCTTGCTGTTTTGCGTGATGATCATCCCGTTCTTGTCGTCGAGGTTGGTGACAGCAAAAGCCTGTTTATCCAGCTCTTTAAAAAGTATTTGCTTGGCTTTTATGTATTCCCTGAAGCTTTTGTGATAGTCGAGGTGGTCGTGTGAGATGTTTGTAAAAACAGCGCCGCTGAAGTGTATTCCCTCTGTGCGTTTTTGTGTGAGTGCGTGCGAGCTCACTTCCATAAAAGCATACGCACACCCTGCCTCCACCATGTCGCGCAGCAGTTTGTTAGTGGTGAGCACATCGGGGGTGGTGTATTGGGTGTTCAGCATGGTGTCGGTAACCCGGTTGCCGATGGTTGAGATCATTCCGCACTGATGTCCCATCCGCGTGAATGCATCAAATAGCATATTGACAATGGTGGTTTTGCCGTTTGTTCCGGTAACGCCAATGAGCTTAAGCTTTTTTGAAGGATGACCGTAGAAGTTTGCAGCTACCTTGCCAAGCGCCTTTGCTGAATCCTCAACCACGATGTAGCAGATGTGTTGCAGCCTGTTGTCCGGCAGCCTTTCGCAGAGTATGGCCGTTGCTCCGTTTTCAATAGCCTGGCTGATATGCAGGTGACCGTCGGTGGTGATGCCCCGTATGGCAGCGAACATTGTCCCGGGCACAGCCTGCCTGGAGTCAGACACCACAGCGCAAATGCTGGCATTGCTGTCGCCTGTCAGTTCATTCACATTGATTTGATATAGTATATCCTTCAACAGCATCCGAATTTTTTTTAAGATAATTCAAGAAGCACTGTGCTTCCTTCCCTTAGGCGCGTGCCTGGTCGCAAGCTTTGTTTTCTTACGATACCCCTGCCTGTAAAGCGCACCCTAAGGCCGGCATTCTCCAACACATAAATGGCATCGCTGAGGCTCATCCCAACCACTTCAGGAACCAGGTTTTCAATAAATTCTGTTTCATTAAACATGACCGTATCATTCACGGCTCTTCCTGAGGCAAATACACTTTGGGGTTCTCCATACATTGGGGCATTCAGGGTTGAATATATTTTTAACAGGTCGTCGCGGTGGGCATTGCGGAAGTGTGGCATGGCGGCCACGGCAGGGGTTTGTTCTCTTGGTTCAGGCAGGAACATCTGTGCGGCAAATATTTTGTCGGCAATTTCTCTGAAAACCGGTGCGGCCACCCAGCTGCCATAGAATACATGCCTCTGAGGGTCGTTGATCACGACAATGCAGCTGTAAACAGGATTGTCGGCCGGAAAGAATCCGGCAAAGGATGCCTGGTAGCTGACACCGCTCTCTGTCCTGTAACCGCGATGTGTTTGAGCTACAAGTGCGGTGCCGGTTTTGCCGGCTATTTGGTATGCATCGGTTCTGATGTTGGTTGCGGTGCCGTTTTCCACAACATCAACGAGCATTTCACGGGCATATTCAATGGTTTTCGCGGAAGCAACTGACCGGTGAAGCACCTGGGGACTGAAACGATTCACTGTGCGGCCTGACTGGCGCACTTCAGTGACGAACATCGGTTTCATCATCCTGCCATTGTTGGCGACGGCATTGTAAAAGCTGAGGAGTTGCAAAGGGGTGAGTGCCACCTCGTATCCAATGGCCATCCAGGGTAGCGAAACCTTTGACCAGCCCTCACTGCCTGCATCACGGATGATAGGTGTGCCTTCGCCGGTGATCTCCAGGCCCAGCTGTTCGTTAAGCCTCATCCGCTTAAGACCGTCAACAAAAGCCTGCGGATTGTCTTTGTATGCATCATGAATAATCCTTGAGATGCCGACATTCGACGAAAGGCTGAAGGCCTCCCTTACGCTGATTACCCCGTGTGACTTTTCATCAGCGTCACGCATGATGCGACCGTAAAAGTTGAAACGCCCGTTGCCTGTATCGATGGTGTCATCAGGGGCTATATGTCCGTCTTCAAAGGCTACCATGATAACGGGAAGTTTAAATGTAGAACCCGGCTCTGCGCTGTACCCGATAGCAAAGTTGTATGCTTCGTCGTAGGTGTCGCTTTGTTCATTGTACATCAGGTTGGAGATGGCTTTAATTTTTCCGGTTGCCACTTCCATTACGATGGCCGTGCCGTGCCCTGCATTGTGGCGCCTCATCTGACTGAGCAGGGCTTTTTCTGTAATGTCCTGTATGGGGATGTTGATAGTAGTGATCAGGTCTTTGCCGTTTTTCGGGTCGATCTCATGTTGATCGTTTACCGGCATCCATGCACCGCCACTGATGCGCTGCATCAGCTGCTTGCCTTCTATGCCTTCGATGGTTTGGCGATAGGCCCCTTCGAGGCCGACATATACACCTTCACGCTCATAACCGATGGTTCGCGCCGCCATGGTGCGGTAAGGCATCACCCTCCTCGTACGCTGCACCTCGATGATACCGCCACGGAAACGACCAAGCCTGAACAATGGAAACTGACGCAGCTCCAGCAACTCACTGTGGCTCACGTTTCGCTTTACCAGATAATAACGGTTCTGGTTCTGCCTGGCATTGACAAGGGCCGCGCGGTATTGTCCAGGCGTTCGGTCACCAAACAGGCGTGAAAGATTAAGTGCGAGGGAGTCGACATTGGCATAAAAAAGCTCGTCAGAGGCAACCTTGCTGCTCATATCCATCCTGATCTCATAAATGGGAACACTCGTGGCAAGCAGTCGCCCGTCGTCAGCGCAGATATCACCTCTGGCAGCGTCAATGCTAATGTACTGCATGGTTTTTACACGTGCAAGCTGTCGCCAATGATCACCTTCAGCAAACTGTATATAAACAACCTTGCCGATAATCAACAGGCCCCCAAGCACCATGAGGAAATAAACCTGGCGCATCCTGATCAATATGTCATTCCGTTCATCCACTTAAAATGTTGTTTTGCTCTTTCTTTTTTTAGATATTTTGAGGCATTATTTATTGATGATTTTGTGCCACAATCTTTCGTTTCGCGAGTTGTTATAGATGAGCTGTGGCGGCTCAGTAGGCTCAACAAAACCCCTGCTTCGGAGTCTTTTGGCCAGCTCTGACCTGTTGGTCAGGTACATATATTGTGATTTTGTTTGAATGTAGTTGATGCGCAATTCAGTCATTTCGCGTCTGAGCAAGTCAGCCTCCCGTGCTTTTTTTTCTGCATAATATGTGTTGAATATCAGGAAGAGAGCAAGCCCGGTCAGGTAAATAATGAAGGGGATGGCCCCTGCTGTGGTGTTTCTTGTGATGAGGCTGCCATCCAGCAATTCAGAAACAATGCGACCCGGAGAAAACATCTCCGACTCCTTTTTGGTTTTTTTCTTCTTTTTCTTCTTGAATTGGTTTGCAGTCATTTTTTGCTCAGTTTTTTTGTGCAATCCTTAACCTGGCGCTCCTGGCCCTGCTGTTTTCCTTAATTTCCTTCTCTGATGCCGTTACAACCTTCGACATCGGTCTGAAAGCTGTGCTATAGTTGCCGTATAAATCCTTTTCGATGCTTCCCTCAAAGTTGCCTGACCGTATAAAATTTTTCACCAACCTGTCTTCAAGCGAATGATATGCAATCACCACGAGCCTGCCTCCGGGTTTTACAACATCGGTGCACTGAATCAGAAACTCCTTAAGTGCTTCCAGCTCACCATTGACTTCAATGCGCAGTGCCTGGAATGCCTGGGCAAGGAATTTCATTTCTTTTCCCCTGGGCGCCATAGGTTTGAGCAGCCCTGACAGCTGTTCCGTTGTTTGCAATGTATTCGTTGCACGCTGTTTTACGATCGCTGAAGCAATCTGCCTGGCATTGCGCAGTTCGCCATAGAAAAAAAACAGATCAGCAAGCTTTTCCACTGGATAACTGTTAAGAATCTCTGCTGCAGTCGTTTTGGCGCCCTGATTCATCCTCATGTCGAGTGGACCATCAAACCGGGTTGAGAAACCTCTTTCTGAAGCGTCAATCTGGTGCGATGATACGCCCAGGTCAGCAAGAATGCCATCGACCGGAATGCAATCGTGCCACCTCAGGAAGTTTTTCATGAACCGGAAATTATGGTTTACGAATATCATCCTGGGATCGTCCGGCAGGTTTTGCTGAGCTTCATCATCCTGGTCAAAAGCAATGAGTTTCCCCCTGTCAAGATGCTCCAGGATGGCTTTTGCATGGCCGCCCCCGCCAAATGTAGCGTCAACATAAGTGCCGCCGGGCTCGATCGACAAACCCTTCAACACCTCTTCCGGCATAACTGGATTATGATACATCTTCACCTCCCGATGATTGCATTGCTTTGCCCATCACCTCCTCTGCAAGCGCAGAGAAGTCGTCAGGCTCGTTGGCCATCATGTGCTCGTATGCTTGCTTGGCCCATATCTCAATGCGGTTTCCATATGCAAAAAGAACGATCTCGCGGTCAATGCCCCCGTATTGCAGCAGGGAGCCCGGCAAAAGCAGCCTGCCGGCTGCATCAATCCGTAAATCTGTCGCTCCGCGAAAGAAATAACGTACAAATTCACGGTTTTTTTTGTTGTATAAATTCAAGGCATTCAGCTCACGTGAAATTTTCAACCACTCACTTTCAGGGTATAACGTGAGGTTTTTCTCAAAACCACGGTTCACCACAAAGCGCTCCTGGTCACCCGGACCCAGCTGCCTGCGCAAAGCAGACGGCATCATAAAGCGCCCTTTGGCATCAATCTTGCAATCAAACTCACCTAATAAATTCTTCATTGCAGATAACACAAATGGTTTTGAAAGTGTAAATATAGATAATTTTTTACCACAATTTACCACTTTTCCCCACATTGTTGATAACTTTTTCACTAAAAAGAGGAGAGTTTTCCTTTTTTTTGTGTTTAAAATACACAATATTAACACATTAGGTCAGCTTGGGGATCTTTTAAAAAATCGTGACAATTTTTAGAAAAGATTTTTTTTTAATTTTGATGATTGGTTAAGCCTTAATAATGCCGTATTTCTTATGGACAATCAAGATATTCAGCTCATTAATGTTGATAAGGTGCTTCGGGCCAAGGCTGGTGGTATGTATAAATTCATACCTGGAGCACTGATACGCTACCTTGAGCGCATTGTTCACCAGGATGAGATCAATGAAGCCTTGCTGGGTATGCGTGATTTGAAAGGGCTTGAATTTGTTGAATCCGCTTTGATTGACAGGTTTGGGCTGGAAATAGAAGTGGTAAATCCTGAGAACCTGCCCGTTGACGGACGCGTCATCGTTGCGTCCAATCATCCTTTAGGAGGTTTGGACGGGATGGCGCTGATGCACGTGATTGGCAAGAAACGCCGTGATTTAAAGTTTGTTTCCAACGACATTTTGATGGAGCTGGAAAGTTTGCGTGATTTATTCATTGCGGTTAATAAACACGGTCGCACCAACATCGGGATGGTGAAAATGCTTGAGGCCGATTTTGCTTCTGATATACTTATTCTCATATTTCCTGCAGGGCTGGTTTCGCGCCGGCAAGGTGGCAGGATTATGGATCTGGAGTGGAAAAAGACATTTATCACCAAAGCATTGCAGCACAAACGTGATATTGTTCCGGTGTATATTGAGGGCCGTAATTCAAATTTTTTCTATAATTTAGCAAATTGGCGCAAGCGGCTTGGCATCAAGGTCAATATTGAGATGTTGTACTTGCCTGATGAGATGTTTCGCCAGCAAAACAAAAAGCTGCGCATCTATTTCGGCAAAGCTGTGCCATACAGCACATTTACAAAGGATTTGACCCATCAGCAGTGGGCACGGCGGATGAAGGAACACGTATATGCATTGCCGGAATCAGGGCCCGATGCTGAATTCAGGCTTGACCCTTGATTTGGTTCAAACCACAAGACCCGGATGGAGGCTTAATTTTGCATTGCTTTTTGCATCCAAAAAAATGTCGATTTCTTAAAAAGATGCATCGCAGGCTTTGATATTTGGAATTGAAATATAAGCAGATGAATGAAAATGAAGAGGTAATCATACCCCCTATAGACCGGGAGGTATTGAAGAATGAGTTAAACAAGGAACATTTTTTCAGGAAGACAAACAATGCGCGCAATGAGATATATATAATTGATGCGCATATTGCACCTAATGCCATGCGTGAGGTTGCTCGTTTGCGTGAAGAGTCTTTCCGTCAGTCGGGCGGCGGGACAGGTCGTTCGTTTGATATGGATGCTTTTGATACCGCAGAAGTGCCTTATAAACAGTTGCTTGTATGGGATCCCGATTCAGAAGAGATTGTAGGTGGCTACCGGTTCATGTGCTGCTGGGAGGTTGCACAGAAGGATGATGGCACACCAAAGATAGCTACAGCAGAACTGTTTAAGTTCTCGCCAGTCTTCATCAAAGATTATTTGCCATACACCATTGAGCTGGGCCGTTCTTTTGTCCAGCCAGCATATCAGCCATCACGCGATAACAGGAAAAGCATTTACTCACTTGATAATTTGTGGGATGGCCTTGGGGGGTTGGTTGTTAACTATCCCCAGCTTAAATACTTTGTGGGTAAGGTAACCATGTACCGTCATTTCGACACTTATGCCCGCGATCTGATCCTGCATTTCATGCAAAAGTTCTTTCCTGATCCCGATGGGCTCATCAGCCCTTTCGAACCATTGCCACTTCAAACGCCGGTTGAAAAGCTGGAAAAGGTTTTTACAGCCAACACCTTCCAGGAGAATTACCGTCTGCTCTCCGCCAGGGTGCGTAAGCGCAAGGAAAACATTCCGCCACTTTTTAATTCCTATATGGGGCTGAGCCCGACGATGAAAACCTTTGGCACGGCGCTCAATGAGGGTTTTGGCGGTGTGGAGGAAACGGGTATTATGGTTACCATCAAGGACATTTATGATGTTAAGGCCCGGCGGCACGTGGATAGCTTTAAGAAAGAGCAAAAGTGGTGATTGCCTTCGTACTGAGCGGTAAAAAGGAATGGTTTAAACAGGGATTATGGGGGGTTGTGATATGAAAATTTCATCTACAGAGTTTATAAAGAGTTCAAATTCATACACAGATTGTCCGGAGCCGGCTTATCCCGAATATGCCTTTCTTGGGAGATCCAATGTGGGGAAGTCTTCGTTAATAAATATGCTTGTCGGACGGAAGGAGTTGGCCAAGACATCCGGCACACCCGGAAAAACCCGATTGATCAATCACTTTCTGATCAATGAATCCTGGTACCTGTGCGATTTGCCGGGTTATGGTTTTGCCAAAGTATCCAAATCAATCCGTCAGAAGTGGGATTCAATCATTAAAAACTATATGTTGCACCGGCCCAACCTGCTTTGCTCTTTTGTGCTGGTTGACATCCGGCACGAACCCCTGAAAAACGACCTTGACTTTTTATACTGGATTGGCAGCAAAGGTCTTCCGTTTGTATTGGTGTTCACCAAAGCCGATAAACTGTCGAGAGCGCAAATGCTGCGAAGTCTTGCCAAATACGAAAAGAGCCTGTCGGAGTATTGGGAGCCTCTGCCACCACTGATTGTTACTAGCAGCACCAAAGCACTTGGAAGGGATGAGTTGCTTGAAGTGGTATCATCTTGTAATGTGGATTTTAAACCCTGAGCAATACCTAACGTGGCCTGTAACGTGCCCCTGCAAGGATCTTGCGTGAATCACCCTCGCTTAGAAGCTTCTGCAAATCAACTTCGGGATTGCGACGCATATATTCCCGAACAATCTGCCAACCCAGCCATACACCGGTTCGGGGTGCTGAATCCCGCCCAAACGCCGAGGTAAAAGGCGCTTCACCGGTAAACTGGTTAATAATCCTGTGATCAGAGGTATATAATAAGTCGTTATCCAGCTTGTATGTCCAGGCATAGCCCTCGAAATGCCTCATCCATTCCAGGTTTGTTGCTGTATATGCGATTTTTAGCGTATCGTGGGTGCGAGGCAGCATGTTGTCAAGAAAATATTGTCTCTTGCCGTGATAGATGATGTGGTCGAGCAGGGTTTCGGGCATTGGTGCGTACTCCGATAACCGGGCATCCGCAAATGCAAGCATCACCTCCACATTCAAACGTTCCGGCCGCATCCAGCGTGAAAGGTAGCGGGGAATGCCCAGCCTGTCGTAAAGTGCGTAATCACTGCCAAGAAAATTGTCAAGTCCGATCACCAGCTTATCACCGGTATATATGATCGGCATCATATAGTCAATGCCTGAAATATATGTATATACTTCCGGCAGCTCAATGTCCGGAAAATGATATCGATGAAAACGGAAGGTGTGGGCAAGCGGCTCTGTAATCGCATCGGTATCATCCCACCTTTTGCCCGTGTCAATGAAAAGCTCCCTGATCTCAGGGTCGGTTACGAAGTTGTAAAGGCTTTCAATGGCTTCGGAGTTCCCCATTGAGCCCTCTATGAAAAACGAAAACTTTTCAAAATAAGGCTCAAGCGACCCCTCCAGGGTGGAAGGATTGACATTGAAAAGCACTTCTTCAAACCGCTGGATCTCCATCTTTTCAATGCTTATGCCCGACACATCAGCTTCCCAGGATGGCTTCCTGCCATTGCGCGAGCAAGCACTGCCAAATAAAATAAGAACAATCAATGCGATTACATAACAATTCCTTTTCTTTAGGCGTTTATTCATTTTGAGGATTCTTTGCGTATCTTTGGAATATTGAATATATCATTTACCAATACTGCAAACGCAGGGAATGACAATAATAGTATGTTAGCTTGGAGCTTGAAGTGTGCTGGCTATGAAACGATTGATAGATATCGTCCCTGCGGGACTTAACGGACTTGGGGGTTGCTTTTTGTTCTACCACTATTTTGCCCCTATCGGGGCAGTCCTGTTAGTAGAAAGTATTGTAGGATTTTTCATTAAGTCCCGTTAGGAACGCAATAGAATTATACCAGACAGTAGTGAAATAATATAGATAGTTACGAAATTATAAACCTATGAAACGAATAACATTATTATTAATTGGATTGTTGCTGGCAACGTCCGTAGCAGCTGATGACCTTGGTTTTCGTTTTGGACTTAAGGCCTCACCGAATATTTCCTGGTTTCGTACTGAAACGAGCCGTTTTGAAAATGATGGGGTAGGCCTGGGGTTTTCTTATGGGTTGATTTTTGATTATTACTTTACAGAGCACTATGCCATTAGCTCAGGATTGAACTTTGTCAGGACATCCGCTTCGATCCAATATCCGGATATTTATCAGAACCTGGACGTGGAGATGAGGCGTAATTACAAATACCGATTCATTGAGGTTCCGATGGCTTTAAAATTGAGTACCACGGAGGTAGGCTACTTCACTTACTACGGTTTGTTTGGACTTGGACTGGGTATGAGAACCAGTGCACTGGCTGATGAGCGGATTTTTATGCCTGATGGCATCTTTGAACCGGAAGAGACAGCTGATGTTGCTGATGAGACTAAATTTTTTCGTACGTCTTTGATCCTTGGTGCCGGAACAGAGTATAGCTTTGGGGGGCGCACGGCCTTGCTGCTGGGATTAACATTCCACAACGGCTTTTCGAATATTCTTGATATGGAAAGAAAACCAATCTGGAGAAGCACACCCAGCGCTCATAATCTTTACCTGGAAATGACCATCGGGGTGATGTTTTAAGCCAACACGAAACAGAAATATTCACCTTCAATACGTTTGATCCCCTGGCCATCAAACTCCGAACCAAAAAAAACTGAATATAATGCGCATTGCCCTTGCCCAGATCAACCTCCACGTTGGAAACTTTAGTTACAACCTCAACAAAATGCTGGAAGCACTGGAAAAGGCGCATGCAGAGGGAGCTGATCTGGTTGTTTTTCCGGAGCTGACGGTGTGCGGTTATCCGCCGCGCGACCTGCTTCTCTCCTCGGCTTTTATTGAGAAATGCCTTCAGACCGTCGAAACTTTTGCCAAAGCCTGCACTGGCATTGGCGCCATAGTGGGTGGCCCTTCGCCAAACAGCGGACATGCTGGTAAAAGCCTTTACAACACCGCCTTTGTTCTTTATGATGGGAAGGTGCAGGATATTTACCACAAAGGCTTGCTGCCCAACTATGATGTTTTTAACGAATACCGCTATTTTGAGCCGGCAAGGCAGTTCAGTACAGTGGTTTTTGATGGGAAACGGATTGCCCTTACAGTCTGCGAGGATGTCTGGAATATTGATGGCCAGGGTCTATATACGGTTAACCCTCCTGATGCGCTGATGGAAGGCAAGCCAGAGCTGATGATCAACATTTCTGCGTCTCCATTTGCCTGGAATCACAAGCCGCAACGGTTGCAAATCCTGGCTTCGAATGCACGGAAGTACGGGCTGCCGGTGTTTTCTGCAAACCTTGTGGGTGGTCAGACTGATTTGCTTTTTGATGGTGCTTCGGCTGTATGCAATGCAGCTGGTCAGCTGGTTGGCCTCCTTCCTGCTTTTGAAGAAGCCATCAGGGTGTATGATCTGGATGAAGTTCATCGTTTGCCCGAAGTTGTGTTTCCCAAACATCCCCCTGCGGAGGAAAAATATAGTCTCATGAGGCAAGCCCTGGTGATGGGGATACGCGATTACTTTGCGAAAACCGGATTAAAACAGGCTGTTCTTGGGCTCTCAGGCGGTATCGACTCTGCCCTCACCCTGGTGCTGGCTGTGGAAGCCCTCGGAGCCGAAAATGTCTGGGCAGTGCTGCTACCCGGTCCGTTCAGCTCCGATCATTCCATTGCCGATGCGAAGCAACTGGCCGTTAAAATGGGTGTTCGCCATGACACCATTTCCATCAATGAAGCCGTGCAAAGCTTTGAACAAAGCCTTGCCGGCCTTTTCAAAGACACCCCTTCCGGGATTGCAGAGGAAAATATTCAGGCCAGGGCGCGAGCAGTTGTCCTGATG
>SKOK01000145.1 GCA_007120085.1 Bacteroidales bacterium
TCCACATCCTGGTCCATGGTAATTGTGAGTGCGTTAAGCACATTGGCTCTTGCAGTCAATTCTGCTTCAACGTTTTGTGAAAAGGCACCTGTCGAAAAAGCTGCAACCAGCATGATGGCACCTAAAATTTTTGTTGTGTTTTTCATTGTTAATTGTGTTTAATCGTTTATAAAAAATATGGTTTGAATTTTGTTGGTATTTTTTGGTGTATTAAATAAGGTGTTGTATGCTTCTGGCAAGCAGCTGCATGAACATTGGTGGCTGTGCCGGAAAGTCCGGATTATGGTGGTCTGATTGGGTTCATCTTTATCGGGTTTGGTTAAACATTTTTTTCAATGGTCTGTTAGTCGTATTTAACTGTCAGCTCTTCAATGTATTCTTCATTCAGGCCCACCCAGGCTTTGAATACGTTACCGGAAGGCTTTTCCTCATCATCGCCTGCCAGGCGATTGAGGCTTAGGTGCTGCCGCCTGCCAACAAAAGGTCTGGCTTCCGTGATATCAAATTGCCCGGTATTGATATAATAAGCCCGGGGGATTTTGTTTCGTTTGGCAATGACATCAATTTCCATGGTCAGCAATATATTTTCCGGACTGGTAATCTCAAGCCACCTCAACGTCTGCAAAGCTGCATCTTCATCATACAAGCCTTCAAAAATTGCCGGGGGTAGCGACGTGACCACATCCAGGTATCGAATGCTTGTACTTGCCTGCAATCTTATCTCAACTACCGGCAGTTGAGCACAACAATCGGCTGGCAATGCCAGCAGGAAGCTGGCCATCATCAATATGGGCATAATGTGTTTGATCCGTTTCTTCATCATTTTTGGCTTACATTGTTAAGTGTTACATTCAGGATCAATGATCGGGATTATACCTGTGCATTAAGTCAATATGAACAGTGATGCTGGTTTCATAAACACCTGATGGCAAATTTTCACCGGGACTGGCTGGTCCCAGACTGCCATAAAAAAAGAGGTACGCCCTTTCCGTTTGCTTTGCGCTGTTTGCCTGCTCAAACACAGGCCCGGCCATGCTGCTTATTGGAAAGCTTGCATACCTTGAACCGGCAGGTAATTCTATGGCGTCGTGCAGGGCGTTTTGCCAAATCGTGTTATTGTTTGCATACCCCTTGTTTGCATAAGCAAACCGAATCTCCAGGGGTATTCCGGGAGTTGGCGAATACCCGCCCGGGTCGCGCAACACCAATTTGTCATTGTCAAAAACATCTACCCAGACAGAAACATCGTGTTGTGAAGGAGCATCCACCGCAAATACCACTATTTTCTGGCTGTTGTGCTCGTGCAGGGTTATCTCATGCATCATATCAGCACCTATTACGATGCAGTCAAACTCAAGACCGGCCCGGCCAAGTGAGGAAACATGAACACCATGGGCTGCAAGTGCCTGCAGTCTTACATGCTGCGGGCTGGCATGAGGCACAAAGGTTAACATGGTGATGATCGCCAGCAAAAACGACTTGTAATTGATATGGGTCATATTTGTACTATATATATTGTATCTCAATGGTAAACTGTCCTATGTAATTTCCTGCAGCAGCGGCGCTTATGTTCATACGACACCCAATCCACAGGTAATAGTGACCTTCTTCGTTCAGCCGGAATTCGTGTTCACCGGAATCAATCAGGAATGCTGATTCCTGCATCCGCTCTTTACTCCCGCTCATTTCGTATGTGATCTGCAGGTTTCTGTGGCCCGACTGATCTGTCAGGGTTTCATGCACCTGGTAGATGATTCGGACGCTTTTACCTGGTTGCCCTTCAGCACGGATCAGTCCGGCATACGGACTTAAAATTGGCGATATGTGAATGTTTTTTTCGGCATTGCTGACCTCCTCGCCGATGATCATACTCCTTATTGTTACAAGCTCAACCGGTTGATCAGCTGATGCTACAACGGAAGCCGAAACCCGTAATGAACCATCAGCAGAAAAAACCAGTCTTATCTGACTGGAAAACAATGCAAGAAAGAGCAACAGGCAAAGACTGTATATATGTGTAAAATTCATGTTGGTTGGTTTGAGGTTGCCTGCTGGCTGATTCTCCATTAATTCACCAGGTTTTTTATTTAGCCTTTTGAACAACATTATTGAATGTTTAATCGCAATTTTGATGGTGCTAATGTACGGCCAACATTATCCGCCGGCAATAGGGTGAGATACCTAAAAACCATGGATGGCTGGGTAATCATACGTAGAATGCATGTATGCTGATGATCAGGATGGCAAGGAGATATGAAATCTTTGATATCTCAGAAGCAGAATTTTGGGGTGATGCAATGGGCATGATAGCTATTTTTTAAGCATAACATGCTGTTTTACACATTTAAAAGAAAATGGAAAGAGTAGTCTTTTATATGGAAGAAAAAAATGATATCGACCGCATGGCAATACAAAAATGCACACATGACCCAACTAGCATCAATCGTCAAAACAACCTAGAAAAATAGCCTTTCTAGGTATTTATAATGACGAAAAAAGTTTTTAGACAAAAGCTGGTTTCGACCGGCAGGGATAAAAAAACCGTGTCAGAAAGTGTCATTTTTGGTGTATCTCTTGCTATTTTGTCATCAGTTTAAGGTCTGCAAGTGCAACTGCCGTGATGGCCTCTATCACCACCGGCACCCTTAATGCGATACAAGCATCGTGGCGGCCTTTCACCTGTAGCGTTTCCATTTTTCCTGTTTTCACGTTGAGTGTTTCCTGTTTTATTGAGATGCTGGAGGTGGGTTTTACGGCGACCCTAAAAACCAGCTCATTGCCATTGGTAAGGCCTCCGCTGATACCACCTGCATTGTTGGATGCTGTTTTCCCGCTTTCATCAACGATGGCATCGTTATGCTCGCTGCCTTTCATTGAGGCGGCAGCGAAACCTGAACCAAACTCAATCCCTTTGATAGCGGGCACGGCGAAGGCCAGGTGGCTGATCACAGACTCAACCGGATCAAAAAACGGTTCTCCCCATCCTACAGGAATATTCTTTGCACGGCATTCTACGAGTCCGCCGATGCTGTCGCCCGCTGCCAGGGCCTCTTCCACGGCTGCTTCGATATCGGACCGACCGCCTGCCTGCACGAGTGCGGCAGCAATTTCAACTTCATCCAGGATCTTCTTTGCCACCACCCCGGCAGCCACCAGCGCCAGCGTGAGTCTCCCGCTGAAATGTCCGCCGCCACGCGGGTCGTTAAACCCCATAAACCGTTTGGCTGCCACAAAGTCTGCATGCCCCGGCCTCGGCCTGTTTCGAAGATGGTCATAATCGCCGGAGCGCACATTCTTATTTGCAAACAGAAGCGTTAAAGGCGCACCAGTGGTAAAGCCCCTGTAGCAGCCACTCACAATCTCCGGACTGTCATCTTCCTTGCGGGGAGTGGTGCCGCGCGCACCTGGCTTACGGCGTTCAAGGTCAGCCGCAAAATCATCTTCCGTTAGTGGTATGCCCGGAGGACAACCATCAATGTTTATGCCTATGCAAGGGCCGTGGCTCTCGCCAAAAATGGTGATCCTGAAAAAGTTACCGAAAGAATTCATGGTAAATGGTTTATGGTTACGGGTTCATGGTTACTAATTTCTAATTTCTGGTTTCTAATTATAGAATCATTTAACAGTTAAACAGTTAAACAGTTAAACAATTCAACAATTCAACAATTCAACAATTCAACAATTCAACAGTTAAACAATTCAACAGTTAAACAATTCAACAATCTTTCAACAGTTCAACAATCCTTCACCAACTCCAGGTCATCAAAGAAACCCGGATACGATTTGTTCACCGCATCGGCGCCGGTAATGTGCACGGGGCCACCGGCATTCAGTGCTGCGATGGCTGCGGCCATGGCGATGCGGTGGTCGCCGTGCGCATGCACCCCTGCCGGTGTTATCTGTCCACCAATAATGTACATAATATTGTTTTCAACACGGATGTTAATCCCCAGCTTTGTAAAGATGTCAACGAGGGTTGCGGCACGGTCGCTTTCCTTGCTGTGCAGTCTTTCCGTTCCGGTGATGCGGCTCTCGCCTTCACAGTTGGCTGCCAAGACGGCAAGGGGCGGAAAGAGGTCAGGGCAATCGGTGGCATCAAAAACAAAAGACGTCAAAGGCTGCTTTCCGACAACAACCGTCTTGTTTTGATGCCATTCCAATGATGCACCGGCCTGCTTCAGAGCGTCAAGAATTGCTTTGTCAGCCTGGAAAGACTCCCCATCCAGGTTCTGCACGGCCACCTTTCCGGCAATGGCGCCGGCCACCAGCATAAAGGCTGCGCCGCTCCAGTCGCCTTCAACAAGGTATTCAGCCGGGCTGTATCGCTGACCGGAGCGAATGGCAAACTGCAGGTAGTCATCATGTTCAACCTTTACGCCAAACTGCTTCATAATGCCCAGTGTCAGGTCGATGTATGGCTTGCTGGCCAGGTGTTTAACCCTGAGATGCAAGTCCTGTTTCAGCAAAGGTGCGGCAATCAATATCCCGGTGAGCAGCTGCGATGTGCCGGATGCATCCAGCGCAGTTTGTTGGGCTTTGACCGGACCTTTGATGGTGAGCGGCAATCTGCCATCTGCCGAAAGGCACTCAACACCGAGTGCTCTCAGTCCTTCTATAATGACACTCACAGGCCGCTTCAGCAGGCTGTTTGATCCTGTGAGCCGGACAGGAAAATCGAGAGCTGCAGCGATGCCGCTGAACATCCGCAGGCAGAGGCCAGACTCGCCACAGTGCAACAATTCTGATGGTTTTTGGATGCCTCCACGGATCCTTAATCCAGCAACAGGCCGTGATGATGCGGGTTGAGCTGTTTTCTTAAATTTGCTTTCCCGGGAAAATTCTGATTGGTCAATGTGATGAATTTCGGCACCCAATGACCGGCATACCCTTGTGGCAGCCAGCACATCGTCGCTGCTGCCCGTGTTGCAGAGCACCGACTCGCCGTCACACAAGGAGGCAATCGCAATGGCGCGTTGTGCTGCGCTCTTTGACGCCGGTGCACTGATGGTGCCATTAACCGCCGAAGGCCAGATGATTTTCTTCATCAATGATCATTTTAACCGCTTCTTCACTGAGCCCAAAGCCTGACACTACCAGGTCATAAGGTTTATTGAATTCAGAGGTGGTTGTTTTTTCATTCAGCACAAGGATGCGCAAATTTTCTTGATGCAAACCGTGGCTTAAGGCTTCTTCCAAACGCTTTATCAGGGGGGGGGCTATGTTCATTCCTGCACTGGCACGCATTTGATGTTGTAATGATTTGTCAATTCTGCGGTCAGGGGCGCCATTCCCTCTGCCGGCAGGCACTGAAAATTGTTGAATGCCCGTTTTCAGCTTTTTGGTTTGCAGGTGGCTAAGGCTGGTATCCTTATTCACATAAAAATCAGCAGCGGCCAGCCCCTGGAAAATCAGCCAGCGATCACCCCTTATGATCGTGACGCCGCGGCTACGGCTGAATTCGCTCATTTTGGACGGCTTGTACACGGCATCCAGCAGCTTCCCGTATGTCAGGCGGCCTGCAAAAGGCGGGATGGCTTCAGGGAGCAAGGTGGATACCACAGCATCGAAAAAAGGCATTGTTTTTGGGTTTTCCCAATCGATGAAGTTCGCGCCAAAAGTGGCGGCCAGTTCTTCTGCTTTGGATTGTGTGCGATTGCAGACATACACTTCTGATCCGGCTTTTTTAAGTCCGTAAACGGCCGCCCTGGCAGCACCACCCGCACCCAGCACAAGTATTTTCGCACCGCACAAGATTACTCCAGCCTGCTCAAGCGCTCCAATAACACCCATAAAGTCAGTGTTGTGCCCATAAATGCCACCTTTTTCATAACGAATGCAATTCACAGCTCCAACAGCCCGGGCAGAAGGCGTTAAATCATCCAGCAATGGCAGCAATAATAGTTTATATGGTGATGTAATGCTCGCGCCAGTAATATTCACCAGCTTAACAATGCGCAGGATGTCTTCGGCTGATTGCGGAAGGATTCGGGTATAATGATCATGATTCCGGATCATCGACCGAAACAACTGGGGACTTTTGCTGTGCAACACCGGTTTGCCAAAAACAGCGTACGTTTTTTTCATATGCAACCGCTATTAGTATATAAAAAGACTTGAGCGAAAATAACAAAAATTATTAAAAAAATGGTTGCGACACTGTTAAAATAATCCACTCCACTTTTTGTACCCATCATGTACCTTGTTGACAAATAAAGGATAGAAGCTCCGACAATGTTACAGGCTCCACCCTCACCTTGCCAATGCCATCCATCAATATAAAATACAAGTAATCATTTTCCTTTTTTTTGTCTTTCTGAAGTGCTTCAAAAATTTCCCTGTTTGGGGTTTGCGTTTTGACTGGCAGGCGGAATTTTTTCAGCAAGCCTGCTATTTCTTCTCGATCATTGTGGGATAGCAGGTCCTTTTTTACAGAGAGGGCTGCTGCGAATTCCAGGCCAATGCTTACGGCCTGACCGTGTGGGATGCCGTCAGTCTTTTCAACCGCGTGTCCCCAGGTGTGGCCGAGGTTGAGCTTACGGCGTTCGCCTTGCTCGCGCTCATCGGCCGAAACGATGGCTGCCTTGATCTCCACAGATCTTTTGACGAGGTAGTTGATCGCTTCCGGCTTAAGACGCAATATGTCGTCGTGGTGTTTTCGGATGTAATCAAACATTTCCCCGTCGGCGATCAATGCGTGCTTTATGACCTCTGCCAGGCCATTTCGGAATTCGACTTCAGGCAGGGTATGCAGCATCCTTGTGTCACAGATCACAAAGCGAGGCTGGCTGAAATTGCCAATGATGTTCTTGTAACCGTCCAGGTTCACGCCATTCTTGCCACCAATGCATCCATCGACCTGCCCGAGCAGGCTGGTGGCCACAAAGCCAAATGCCACGCCCCTCATAAACACGGATGCCGCAAAACCGGCAATGTCACACACCACACCACCGCCAACACCCAGGATGAAGGCATCGCGACCGGCACCCTGATCCATCAGCCAGCGGCAAATTTCTTCAATGCTGGCAATCGTCTTGCTTTGCTCGCCGGGCTTGAGTACAAACACTGGAATATCCTTAAAAGGTTCAGGATAATGGCGATAGAGGTTTTCATCCGTAATGGCAAACACACTGCCCGATGGGAGGTGTTCGGCCAGGTTGCCGATGCGTTCGCCCACCCAAACGGTGCTCGTGCCAAATTTTCCGGTCAGGATAATTGGTTGCGGGTTCATAGTTCGGGGTTACTAATTTCTAATTTCTGGTTGCTGGTTTCTTATTGGGTTTCTAATTCAACGAACAAATTTCACAGAGTCACACAGAGTTCGACACACCTGTCCCGCCCATGCGGGGGAGTCACACAGAGTTTTAAAGTCCTGTCTTTCAATTCCAAAACAATTCAACGATTCAACAGTTCAACAAACAGCCATCTAACCTCCAACCTCTAACATCTAACTTCCAACTTCTAACATCCAGCCATTATCATCGATTCATGATCCTTGTCTGATGGTTAATTGATTCCTGGTGAATATGCCTGAACAGGTTGGTGATGAAGTCGGTGTCGAGACCTTTTCGCTTACCGGTTTCGATATTTTTCCTGACCACCTCTGCCCATCTTTTTGATTGGAGGACAGCAACCTGGTTTTCTTTTTTGTGCAGGGCGATGTCGCCGGCGACTTTCATTCTTTTTTCCAGGATATCAAGCAACTGTTCATCAAAGATATCAATCTTTTGTCTTAAGTCGTCCAGTATGCGCACATATTCTGACCTGTCAGATTCGGCTTCCCTCATCACGAGGTTTTGCAGGAGGAGGAGCAGTGCTTCCGGAGTAAGCTGTTGTGCGGCGTCGCTGAGTGCTTTTTCCGGTGTGATGTGCGATTCTATCATCAGCCCTTCGAAGTTGAGGTCCATGGCTTTTTGTGAGACATCTGCCAGCATATGCCTGTTGCCACAGATGTGGCTGGGGTCACAAATGACGGGTAAACCAGGTATGCGTTCTTTGAGTTCAACGGGCAGGAGCCAGTGCGGGAAGTTTCGGTATGGGCTTTTCTCGAAGGTGGCGAAACCACGGTGTATTGCGCCAATTTTGGTGATGCCTGCTGAGCGGATGCGTTCGATGGCACCAATCCAGAGTGCCGGCTCAGGGATTACAGGGTTCTTCACAAGCACGCCAACATCAGAGCCGCGCAGGGCTTCGGCGATCTCCTGGACCACAAAAGGGTTAACAGAGCTTCTGGCTCCAATCCACAGATAATCAACGCCATACTTGAGGGCTTCATAAACATGCCTGCTGGTGGCCACTTCAGTAGCAGTTGACAGGCCTGTTTCATCCTTCACACGCTTCAGCCATAGCAGCCCTTTGCTGCCAACGCCTTCAAAGTTTCCTGGCCGGGTGCGCGGCTTCCATAAGCCGGCCCTGAATATATCCACACGGCCTGTTTTAGCAAGTCTGACGGCGGTCTGCATCACCTGTTGCTCGCTTTCCGCGCTGCACGGCCCTGAGATCACCAGGGGGCGCTTCTTGAACTCCCTCCAGCTGGTGATGGGAACTAATGGTAAAAATGGTTCGTGGTTCACAATTTCTAGTTTCTAATTTCTAGTTTCTAATTTCTAATTTCAATTTCTAATTATACAATCATTTAACAATCAAACGATTCAACAATTAAACAATTAAACAATTCAACAATCAACTAATAATCTTCCCAATCTCATTTGCTTTCACTATCAGTTTACTCACACCAGCGGTGTCTTTATTTGCAATACAATTTTTAAACTGCTGGAGCTTTTCAATGTATGTATCAATGACTTCCAGCACATTTTCTTCATTTTGGTTAAATACAGGCGACCACATCTCGGCGGAGCTTTTGGCCAGCCTGACGGTTGATGTGAAGCCTCCGCCTGCGAGGTTCAGCAAGCGTTTTTCATTCTGCTCCTTTTCCAGCACACACAGCGAAAGCGCAAACGACGAAATATGCGAAATGTGTGACACATAGGCGGCACTGATATCGTGCTCCCTGGAGTCCATCCTGATCAGTTCCATGTTGAGGGCAGCATACATATTTTCTACCACTTCAAGGGCATCTGCTGCACTTTTTTCGCTGTCGCAGATGATGGCACACTTGTGATCAAACAGTTTGCTGAATGCCGCCAGGGGACCCGAATGTTCCGTACCGGCCATCGGGTGCGAAGCCACATAATGCTGCCTGTTTGGATGATTGTCAACCAGCTTGCCAATGCTCCCTTTGGTTGACCCCATGTCGGTGACCACCTTGCTTGTGCCGCCGATCCTGTCCAAAACTCCGGGAAGTATCTTTATGATAACATCTACCGGCGTTGCCAGGATGATCAGGTCGCTGCGGCCAACGGCACTGTCCAGGTCAAGGGTTTCGTCAACCATCCCGCTCAGCTCGGCGATGGCTGCATGCTGCCGGTTGTTCTCAACGCCAACGATGTGGCTGGCAAATCCCCGGCTTCTTAAATCAATGGCGAGCGAGCCGCCAATCAGCCCAAGGCCAATAATGCAAATATTCATGGTTAACGGTTTCTAATTTCTAATTTCGGGTTTATGGTTCATCGTTCATCGTTACGGGTTCATCGTTACGGGTAAATTGCTGGTTACTAATTATGCAAACGCTTCAACAATTAAACGATTAAACGATTAAACAGTTAAACAGTTAAACAGTTAAACAGTTAAACGATTAAACAGTTAAACAGTTAAACGATTAAACAGTTAAACAGTTAAACAGTTAAACAAACCTCCAACCTCTAACATCTATCTTCTAACATCTATCTTCTATCTTCCAGCTTCTACCAACAAAAAAAGCCCCGCATTCACGGGGCTTTCATGTTTGTTTGATATTTTATGGCATCAGAAACACATACTAACAACAGCCCCTTTCATTAAAAAAGAAGTAATAATAGCCATGATAATATGCGTGATTCTGTGCCATACTGTTTTGTTTTCAGTTTGCAATAATAGTGTATTATTATGAAATAACAAAAAAATTGATCAAAATTTCATTATTTGCTTTCATTCGTGCTTGCTGGTTGTGACTCAAATCCGGTCTTCCTGGCTTGCTTTTGATGTCTTTATCCCCTGTTTCATTAGCAAATCAGCTTATTATCGTATGCGGTTTGATTCAGGACGTTTCTCAAGGAGTGGTATCAGCGGACCAGTCGCACTTTCTCTGTCTGCAAAGAGTTTCCGCATTGCACCCTTAGGAGGTAAATTCCCTGTGGCAGGGTGGAAACATCTATTGTATACTCACCTGTTCCACCAGAGGCAGAAATCTGACGCACCTTTTGGCCTCCCATGTTTAGGATGGCAACGGATGCATCCTGACAATTCTGAACAAAAGATACCCTGAGAAGGTCGGTGGCCGGATTGGGAAAAACACGTGCAATCTGCTGCCCTGTATTGTCCGGCCGTGAAACGGATGTGGGCGGGTCGTCGGAAGCGTACCCAAACAAAAACATATGTTCCTCCTGCCACTCTTCATACCACCAATCGTACAGCCTGAGTGTGAGGCTCAGGGGTTGTCCGCCGGCATCAAACAATCCTTCGAACCAATACCCCTCATCAGTCATCCATTCCTCTCCTTCAAAACTGACATTGTATTCCTCTTCGTAGCGCACCTTGTAGTTGTATTCGTTGTAGGTGGTTATCCTGCGGAAAAATGGAAGCCAGGATTCATCAAAAAACATTTCGTCAACCACTTCTATTGGTTCAAGAAGGGTGGGATGGTAATTGTATGTAGCACGCATCATTGGAAACCATTCCACTTCATTGTGTTTTTCCCAGTCATCGGCCATCTCTTCGCTAATCCAGATCATGTAGCTCAAGGGCAACCCAAAAGGTTCGTCATACCAAACAAAATCGGTTACTTTATATTCAGCGACCCATGTGTCGTGGTAATTGTAAATTATTACATGATCAAACGCGGGGCTGTCGCCATCGTAAAAATACACCTCCATTTGTGCATGCATGAAGTCGCCGTTCCCTGGAATACTGTAAAGCATTTCCGTGAGCCGGTGCTGGTCATCGTAAGTGTATTCTTCCCGGTATGCCGGATGCCAGATGTCATCCTCAAGGAATAAAGACCAGAAGTATGCTTCCATAAGCGACACAATATTGTCCGCCAGATACTCATAGTTGACAATAAACCCGAAGTAATCCTCCCAGTCTCCGTCTGAGGAAACCCAATGGCCATGGATTTCCATTATAAAATTTTCGTGTTCATCATACAGGAAAGTTTCTCTCTGTGTATTCTCCCATCCATCGTGGCGCCAGGCCCGTAAAATCCGCTCGTGAACTTTTCCCGATGGGTGATAAGTGAAGAGCTCATTCTCGGCTGGTGAGAACCCTTTATCGCCGGGAACCTGCCTTACTATCTCTGATACCCTTCCCTGGTCATAGAAAAAGAGTTCCCGGATCCATGGCTCAAATTCGTTGGCGTTAGAATCCCAGGTATAGATCATCACGGTGTCAGCGCTGTGAGCCGGGTAGGTCTCTTCGTAAAGATACCGGGGCATTCCCATTTCAACAAACGCTTCCTTAAGATGTTCCACTCTTTCAGTAAGCCGATCCTCTATGGTGCTTGTAACGCCAAGAGAGGGAAGATTGTCCGCAACCTTAGGTTGCCCTGCTTGTGCCACCATTCCCATAAGGAATACAGCAGCAATTGCGATCATGATTTTTTTCATGGCTGCATGATTGAATTATTAAATAAGTTAATTAAGCTGGGAGATACCGCAAAAAAACCGGTATGGCGTTCTGTAATACAAATGCAGGAACAACAGTTGTTATATGCCATCCGCTGGTTTTCTTTACACGGTAAAGTTTATGATATGAGTCCCTATAAAAAAAAGCATTCAAAAATATTAAAAAAAATTAATATTATATATTTTTTAACATTTCCGAACAATGTTGTACTTGCAAGTGTTAAAAAACGCCGATAAGGTTTTGTTTATCAGCGCCTTATATAAATATAAAATTCAGTGTTATAACCGCACAGAGCCTGCCGAAGAGGCGCAGAGGACGGAAAGACAAGCACAATGAATAAAGCTTCGTGAAGCCCGGCGGCTGCCATGCAATTTTATAATTTTCATTACTTTTGAAAGCAAAAACGACATGCATTACGACACAAGCAATTTTTTATCTACAACTGTCCCGTCTGCCGGGACCCCAAAACCTTCCTTCCGCCAATTGCTTAACAACCGTCATCTTCGGCCTCTATCCCGGACTTTTGCAAGCCTGGTGATGCTGCTGATTTTTGCGGCCAGCCTGCAGGCAGAAGAACGCCGGCCCATGACCCTTGAGGATGTGATGAACTTCCATCATATCCACATGCAAAGCATACAGGTCAATGGCGATGGCAGCTGGGTTGCTTACTCGGCCGGGCCAGACAGGGGCGACGGCTATGGCGAGGTTATTTCATCAAACGGGCAGGTGGCCTACCGCATTGACAGGGCGGAGCGCCCGCAGTTTTCGACTACCGGGCACCATGCCATGTTCACGCTGCGGCCACCCCTGGCAGAAGTTGAGGCCGCTTCAAGGAATAACAGTCCTGACAACGATGCCGTGCTGGTCGATCTGAGCAACGGCGCACAAACAGTTTTTGAGCACGTACGGCAATGGCGTTTCAGCGAAAGCGGCAACTTTCTTTTCATACATCATACCTATGTAGAAGACACACTGCTCACCGATGAGCAAAACAAACAGCTGAAAGA
>SKOK01000251.1 GCA_007120085.1 Bacteroidales bacterium
AACCTTGACTGGAACGCCCTTTACAGGCGCATGCAGAAATATAACATATCATGACGGAACGCTTGCCTTGCTTGTTGGCAGGCCCATTCCATAAATAACAGAAAGCGCTGATGGATCTGTCCGGCTTCATACATAACATTGCCTTGTTGATATCGCTTGCGCTGATATACAACCTGATGCAGCGTTTTTGCGGCAAAAAGTCGATTGCCGTAAAAATGTTGTCGGGTTTGTTTTTTGGTGTGATGACCATTGCCGGGATGCTAAGTGCCCAAGTCTTTCAACACGACCTTACAAGCGGTGTTTACCTGGATGGCCGAACGGTCATCCTGAGTGTGGGAGCTCTTTTTGGAGGACCTGTGGTTGCCGGAGTGTCGGCCCTGACAGCAGCAGCTTTCAGGCTGTTTTACATGGGTGGCGCAGGTTCCGTTATCGGAGTACTGATCATCCTCTCAGCCTCCGCCATTGGCACACTCCATTATTACCTCCGGAGAAATCACAAATGGGCTGACCACTTTCTTGCATTCCTTGCGCTGGGGCTCTTGATGCAGTTTGTGGTTCTGTTTTATGCCACAATATTTCCAGAAGTGCTTGACAGAAATACTGTTTACCAGGTGCTGCTATTTACAATGACTGTTTTTCCCCTGGCCACCCTCCTGCTTGCCATGCTGTTTAGCGACCAGGAAAAACAGCTGCAAATGATCAATGAGAGCAAGTTATTGCGCACAGTGATTGACAATTTACCGGCAACGGTTTATGTTAAGGATGCAAAACTGAGAAAAACGCTAGTAAATAAACAAGAATTGTACCTGCTTGGAAAAAGCCAGGAAGAGGTGCTTGGAAAAACCGACAGGGACCTGTATCCGCCGGAGCTGGCCGAACGCTTTGAGGCTGATGACCTGCGCGTGATTCGTGATGGCGAACAAATCATTAACAGGGAGGAAAATATAGTTGGTCCGGATGGCAAAATCATGTGTCTGCTAACATCCAAGACTCCTTTTAAGGATATGGATGATAAGATAATTGGCCTGGTGGGTGTGGGGCGCGACATCACCGACCTCATTGAGACCACGCGTGACCTGAAACAGGCCAAGGAAGAGGCAGAAGAAGCGAACAGGGCAAAAAGCGAATTCCTGGCCAATATGAGCCACGAAATAAGAACTCCGATGAATGCCATCCTTGGCTTCAGCGAAACCCTACAGCAGCGCATCAAGGAACCAGCACAAAAAAAGATGCTGCAGTCGGTGCAGTCGAGTGGCAAAGCATTGCTGGCATTGCTCAACGACATCCTCGACTTGTCGAAGATAGAGGCGGGCAGGATGACCATCGTGCCAAAACCAACCAGTGTGGTGAGCGTTGCCAATGAAATGAAGTACCTTTTTAACAGCAATGCAGAAGAAAAGGGGGTTTTGTTAAAACTGAAGAAACAACAAGGTTTTCCTGAAAAGCTGTTGCTGGATGAGGTAAGGGTAAAGCAAGTGCTGTTTAACCTGGTTGGTAATGCGGTAAAGTTTACATCACAAGGCCAGGTCACCATTGCGCTTGAGTTTATAAAGGAATCCGAAACCTACGGTACGCTCACAATGCAGGTGCTGGATACAGGCATCGGCATTCCTTTCGATAAGCAGGAAGACATTTTCAAACCCTTTTTGCAGCAAAGTGCCAAGGCAAACCGAAGCCACGAAGGAACAGGCCTGGGCCTGGCCATTACCAGGCGCCTGATTGAAAAGATGAATGGCAGCATTCGTCTGAAAAGCATACCTGGTGAAGGCTCTGTATTCACTGTGCGCATACCGGAGGTGCAGGTGCTGGAAAAAAGGGCAGAGATGGAACCCAGGCAAGAGGTAAAAAGCGAAAACATTGAGTTTGAAAAGTCCACAGTACTGGTTGTTGACGATTCGCCATCCAACATACAGCTGCTTCAGCTGATGCTCAGCAATACCGAACTGGAATTCATTGACGCTGAAAGCGGTGAACAAGCCCTGGAAATGCTGAAAGACCGGTTGCCGGACCTGATTATTCTTGATTTGGTTATGCCGGGCATGAATGGTTTCGAAACAGCAAACCAGGTTAAAGAACAGCTGAGACTGCAACATATCCCCATCATAGCCTTTACAGCCTATTCCAAAGGCGAATATCCAAAGTCAGCTGAAAAGGTTTTTGACGGCTTCCTCTATAAACCAGTGAGCCAGAATGACCTTTTCCGTGTGCTGCAGCGGCATTTGCCATACAGGCTTAAAGCTGATGAAAGCACTGAAACTGCTGATGGCGAAGCATTCATAATGAACTTTGACCCCACACAGCTCCCCGCTGAAATACAAAAAAAACTCCCATTGCTTCTGCAGTTGCTGAAAATTGAATACCTCCCTGAATGGGAACAGATCAAGGACCATTTTGTAATTTTCAAAATCGAAGACTTCGCCAGGCGATTGCATAAAACCGCAGGAACCTTTGGTGTGCAACCCTTGCAGTCGTATGCCGAAATGTTGCTGCAGGCAGCTGATGACCTGGACCTTGAAGTACTCAAAGAGGGTTTGCATTTGTTCCCGGCACTGCTTGAAAAGATGGAATAAGAAGATCATATACCCTGGCGAACTCTTACCACGGGCAGAAATCCTACCCTTGTTTAAATCATTCGTTTTCGAAGATTGTTTGCCTGAATATCATGCAATTGGATTAAATGCATATATCTATTTTGCAACCCAATAGAATATCTGGTATAAATCTTGTGATATAGTTACCGTCAAAATCTGTTTTTCCAGGTTTTGAATTATTCTTATATTTGTATTGAACGATTAACATTAAAATATCAGTGAAAAAATATTTTTTAAAACATACACGCTTTTTGATTGTCCTGTTGCTGCTTATGCTGCACCCGGTTTTATTGCTGGGGCAGAACCAAAACCAGAACAATGGCACATCCATCAGCATTTCTGCTTCGGCGACAGTGCTGCCTGGGAATATCAACCTTGAAACCATCGTTGACATGGGGATTGTGGATGCCCAGCGGGTGCAGGAAGGCAACTTGTTGTTTATCAACCCGGTTTTTGATGCACAGGCTGGTGTTATGCGCGCCAGTGGCAACCCCGGTGCGCAGATCAGGGTAAGCTATATTCCTGAAATGGTGATCGCACGCAGGGAAGGCGAGGGGAGCATCACCTTTGTTTACCAGATCAGTGGTTTTGAAGGCGATAACCAGCGCGAATCGGAGCTGCTCGACCAGATAGAACGTGAACTGCGCTTCAATGAGGACGGGGTGTTTTATTTCTACATCGGCGGCACAGTCGATCTGAGCAATGCCCTTCCCGGCAATTATGACGGAGAGTTTACGATGGAAATAGAATATATGTAATGGGAAAATATAAAAACATATTGTCATATGCCCTGGTTATTGGTCTGGCTATTTGCTTTAGCACCATGGCCATGGCCCAGCAGGTCGGTTTTGGGCTATATACCAATTCTGACCTCACCCTGACCAAGCTGGCTCCTGATGTGCTTGACTCTGGCGACAGAACCAGCGGGGAAGGGGA
>SKOK01000026.1 GCA_007120085.1 Bacteroidales bacterium
TTTTACTAAATTCACAATCTGAATGTCGATTATCGATTATCGATTGGCGATTATCGATTTTCAATTTGTTGATTCAGACAATGAAGCTCAAAGCAGGAAGCAGGAAGTTGGAAGTTGGAAGCTCGAAGCTCGAAGCTGGAAGGATTCGCGGCCTAATTTGAAAGGAAGAAAAGCAATTACATTTTTCCTTGGAGAGGGGGATGAGTGTGAGGGCATTTCAAGACAGAACACAAAACACAGAACACAGAACACAGAACACAGAACACAAAACACAAAACACAGAACACAAAACACATTCCAATGAAAGCACTAATAATTGGCACTGGTCTGGGAGCAATGACAACCGCCATGCGGCTTGCCTCGCGCGGTTACCATGTTGAAATGGTTGAAAAGTATCACCAGCCTGGCGGGCGGCTCAACCAGCTTAAAAAGGATGGATTCACGTTTGATCTTGGTCCGACCTTTTTCAGCATGACTTATGAGTTTGACGAGTTCATTAAGGATGTTGGGCTCAAACAAATGCCTTTTACCTTTCGTGAACTGGATGTTTTATACACCGTAAACTTTAGGGGGGAAGACAAGCGATATATGATTTATCGCGACCTTGACCGCCTGGCTAAAGAGTTTGAAGAGGTAGAGCCAAACTTTCGTGAAAAGATGGAGAAGTTCCTGGCGGGTGCTGCACGTTTCTTTCACGACACCGAATACCTTGTACTGAAGAGAAATTACGACTCGTTGTTTGATTATTTACTGACGCTGCTCAGGGTTCCAATACGTCATTCCCCCAAACTGTTGCGTTCAGTATGGTCAGAGATGGAACGCCACTTTGAGTCGCGTGAGGTGAAAGAGATATTCTCCCTGGTGGCCTTTTTCCTTGGCGCAACCCCTTTTGATACGCCTGCCATCTATACCATATTGTCTTATACCGAGCTTGTGCACGATGGCTACCATAACGTGGTGGGAGGAATGTACAAGATTGTGGAAGGCTTGAAAAAAGAGCTGGATAAGGCTGGCGTGGTCATGCATTTCAATACGGAGATCGTTGATTATCGTTATGAAGGCAAGAAGCTCACAGCCATGGTTGATCAGAATGGTAAAACATGGGAGGCTGACCTTTTTGTAGTGAATGCAGATGCAGCCTGGTTCAGGCACAAAATATTCAAACGTAAGAAGTTCTCTGAACCAAAAATGGATAAGCTGAAGTGGACGCTGGCTCCTTTTACGATGTACCTTGGATTGGATACCAAGCTGAAGGACACCCCGCTGCACAACTACTTCCTGGGTGACAACTTCAAAGAGTATTCAGGTAAGATATTTAAGAACGCCATAAAGCTTGATCAACCTTATTATTATGTGAATGTGGTATCCAAGTCGGATCCGGAAAGTGCACCTGAGGGCTGTGAAAGCTTGTTTATTCTGTGTCCGGTTCCGGATATGCGCAATAAACCAGATTGGTCGGACAGGGATCAGGTCGCGCAGAACATCATCAATGACGTTTCTGACCGCATAGGGGTTGACCTGAGAAAACACATTATTTCGCAAACTGTCATGACACCGGTTGAATGGGGAGAAGCCTTTAACCTGTATAAGGGCAGCGGACTGGGCCTTGGCCACGACCTTGACCAGATCGGTGGTTTCCGCCCCAAAAACTATGATGAGGTGTATGGCAATGTTTTTTATGTTGGTGCATCAACCCTCCCCGGCACAGGCCTACCAATGGCTGTAATTAGTTCAAAACTTGTGGTAGAACGGATAACTAAGAAATATGGATCTCTACACTCGTAATGCACTGGATTGTGGTGAGCTTACCACAAAAAATTATTCAACTTCCTTTTCCATGGGGGTACGTATCCTGGACAAAAAGTTCAGGCCGGCCATCTATGCCATCTATGGCTTTGTGCGCTTTGCAGATGAGATTGTTGATACTTTTCACGACCAGGACAAAGCCGCCCTTTTGGATGAGTTTAAGGCCCAGACCTATGCCGCCATCCAAAACAAAATGAGCACCAATCCCATTCTGCACGGGTTTCAATGGGCGGTGAACGAGTATAAGATCGACAGGGAGCTTATCGATGCCTTCTTGTACAGCATGGAAATGGACCTTCATAAAAAAGAGTTTACCCTTGAGGAATACAAGAAATATATTTACGGATCGGCCGAAGTAGTAGGTTTGATGTGTTTGAAGGTTTTTTACCACGATCAGGAGGAGGAATACAAGGAACTGCTTCCTGCTGCCCGTAAGCTCGGCGAGGCTTTCCAGAAGGTGAACTTCCTCCGCGACATTCGCTCCGACTTGCATGAGAGGGGCAGGGTGTATTTTCCGGAAGTTGACATTGATAATTTTACCGAAGATGATAAAAGCAAGATAGAACAGGACATATGGGAAGATTTCCAGGGAGCCTTCCCGGGGGTCAAATCCCTGAATAAGGAATCGAGGCTCGGTGTTTACCTGGCCTATCGTTATTACCTTGAGTTGTTAAAGAAGATCCAGACCGTTACACCTGGTGAAGTGCAACAACAGCGGTTCAGGGTATCCAATTCACAAAAGTTCATCTTACTGGTTAAGTGCTTTCTGCGCAATAAGTTTGGATGGATAAGGGAGTAAATTTACCAATATGCTTACGGATCAGTATTTCATGCTTGAGGCATTAAAGGAGGCGCAGAAGGCTTTTGATGCAGGTGAGGTGCCTGTGGGTGCTGTTGTGGTGTGTGATGACAGGATCATTGCCAGGGCGCACAATCTTACTGAGCGACTCACGGATGTTACGGCCCACGCGGAGATGCAGGCCATTACGGCTGCTGCAAACTACCTGGGTGGTAAATATCTTGACCAATGCGTGATGTATGTCACACTGGAACCCTGCGTAATGTGTGCCGGAGCAATAGCATGGGCACAGCTTGGCAGTTTGGTCTATGGCGCAAATGATGATAAAAAGGGATTCAGCAGGTATGCCTCAAATATATTGCATCCTAAGACCCTCATTAAAAAAGGACTTGAATCTGAGGCATCTGTGAAATTATTGCAATCGTTCTTTCACTTGAAGCGTGCATTGCAGCAATTTTGAGAACAGGTGGATTGCTGATGTCCGATTGCTTATGCACGATGACTGGTCATGGGTTAAAAGTTTAGTCTAAAAAGCTTTCCTGTATTGATTCAAAATCAGGAATTCGCCTGTGTGGCCATTTTGCCACTACCACCCCATCTTTCATCAGCAGCAGTCCCGGGTTGGATCGAATAATGGTTTTCAATGCAATGTCGTCAGAGAGGTAAAAGTCGTAAGGCGTTTGATGTGTGTGGCGAAAGTCATCCACATCGTCAAGGGTTGAACCTGTTAGCACAATCAGGTCAAGCCCGTGTTTGGCGGCGTCTGCTGCCAGGGGGGTGATCCTTCGGTCAAATGCACGGCTGTTTGTACGATGCAGGTTGTGGGCAACCACCATGAACCAGAACTCCTCTTTGGCAATGAAATACTCCGTAAGGTCATCTCCAAACTCATCTTCGATGTAAAAGTTTTCAATTTCGGCCTCCTGGAATGGAGTGATAATTTCACGGCGCTGGTCAATCAGCTCCCAGGTGGCCATCCATTCCTGATCGTTCCACGGATAGTCATTTGATGGATATTCTTCCGTTTCACCTGTTTCACGGTTCTCGAAAATTAAATAAACATTTGCTCTTTCGGGGGAAGGGATGACCAGTTCACTGACATCGTTGCCCACCTTCCAGGGCCGGAAATCGATGATGGGGATGTAAAGAATGCAATATAATGAGAGAAGCACCGCGAGCGATGTCATTCCTGCCAGCAAGATGTTGTCACCCTTTTCTGACCACAGCGGTTTAATTTTATTTCGATATATAAATACGATGACAGAGGCTGCAAGGATAAAAATGTTTTTATAGAAGGTATCCCAGTTGCTGATGATGATGGCATCGCCAAAACAACCACAGTCGGGCACCGGGTCGGTAATGGCTATGTAGAGGGTGAGAGGTGTGAAAAAGGCCATAAAGAGCAAGCCACCCCAGGCGCTGTATCGCATTTTGATGCCAAACAGCACGGCCACCCCGATTACAAGCTCCAGGGTGCTTAAAATAATGGCCATCGGCAGGGCGGTAAAAAATAGCCACTCCGTGCCGAAGGCCATGAAGTAATCTTGAAATTTATAAGCTGATCCAAGCGGATCAATTGCTTTTACAAAGCCTGAGAAAATGAATACCATCCCAAATAATATTCGGGACAGCCACAACAGCAAACGCATACCAACTCCTTCAGTTTTTATTCTTCTTCCCTATCAACGACCTGACCAGTAATGCGAAAACGCTCAGTTGGCCTTTCTTCATTGTTGTATGTTACCGTTACTGTACGGCTGATCCGTTGCGGGCGTGGTGCCAGGCGGAACTCTATGTTGATGGTGCCTTCTTCACCAGGGAGAATGGGCTCTCTTGGCCATTGTGTTACCCGTGTGCCGCAGCAAGCGCGCACGTTGCTAAGGATCAGCGGCTCATCGCCTGTATTTGAAAAGTTAATGGCCATCTTTGTTTCAGGCATCTCATCAACATAAACCGTACCATAGTCGTAGCGATCGTTTTCCCACTTAAATTGTGGGCCTTTTTTGTCATTTGCATTTACTGCCATAGCGACCATCAAGATCAGGCCTGCTATTAAAAAGGATTTTCTAACCATAATACATATTGTTAAAGTAAGACAATTGTTTCGATTATCGCAAATATACGATAATTATTCTTGTTGCAAAAATAATTGTAAAATTAATCAAATGCGTTGAATTTTAAAGGGGTGTCTTTCAAAAAAAAATATAATAGAATGTTTTGGCTGATATTTGCATGGTCAGTCTCCAAATGCCTGCCGGAATGCTTGTTTGGCTTTTTCCCATTTTTTCTTGTCTATGCAGTATTTTACTTGTGGCGGTGAGATGCTTCCTTTGATAAGGCCTGCGTTCTTTAGCTCTTTAAGGTGCTGTGATACGGTTGACTGTGCCAGTGGCAGCTCTTTTACAATGTCCCCACAGTAGCATGAATCGATTTCCAGCAGCAGCCTGAGGATGGTGATTCGTGCAGGGTGGGCCAATGCCTTGCAGAAGCCTGCAATTTCATTATTTTCCTCTTTATATTTAACTGCATTCGTCATTTCCGCATGCTTCAGATGATATGGTCACTTGAATCCGGCCATAAGAAGAATAGAGGTTGGGCCGGCACATCAACATGATTGCTTACAAAATTAATGACAGCGGTTCAGGCATTCAATCATCTGGCTGAGTGCTTCGTGTTTCAGGAAGTAAAAGGTGTTTTTGCCGCTTCGCCTCGAATCCAGGACGCCTTTCGTTTTTAAAATATTTAAATGATGCGATGCGGATGCTTGTTCTATGCGGAGTGCTTCATAAATTTCTGTCACATTCATCTGTTCGTTATCCTCCAGCAAACCAATAATGGCAATGCGCATCGGGTGGGCAATTGCCCTAAGCTTTGATGCCGCTTCTTCTAACTTGCGTGGGTCGAGTTTTGGGTTTACCATGATTTCAGGTGTTTATAGTCGGTTAAACATATTTTTTTACAAATGTAACAAATATCTAAATATATTGTGAAGTAAACTGTTTTTTTTAAAATTTTTTTATCGTAAAAATTTTATCGTGCAGATAATGGAGGGTGCTGGAAGTTAGATGCTGGAAGTTAGAAGTTAGAAGTTAGAAGTTGGAAGTTAGAGGTTGGAAATTAGAAATTAGAAATTAGAAATTAGAAACCAGTAACCAGTAACCAGTAACCAGTAACCAGTAACCAGTAACCAGTAACCATCTGCCTGGTTGATGCTTTAAGCTCAAAAGTAACCCTTCCTTCCATGGAATCGGGAAGGTGTCTGAGAAGAATCAACAAAGGTGTAACAAGTGGATTATTCCTTGTGCTTGCACACTTTGGAAGAGAAGAACTCCCTGTTCATCAGCGCGATAAAATCAACGGAAATACCTTTGGGACAGTCGAATTCGCAGCCATAGGTATTGGAACAGAAGCCAAAGCCTTCTGCATCCATTTGTTTTACCATTTTATCAACCCTTTCTTTGGCTTCCACCTGGCCTTGCGGTATCATTGCATACTGTGCTATTTTAGCAGCAGCAAAAAGCATTGCAGATGAATTTTTGCAGGCAGCAACGCAGGCGCCACAGCCAATGCAAGTGGCTGCATCAAATACCTTGTCGGCAATGAGTTTGCCAATCGGTATGGCGTTGGCATCCGGGGCAGTGCCCACATTGACGTTTACAAAGCCGCCTGCCTGCATAATGCGCTCAAAAGAACTGCGGTCAACGGCCAGGTCTTTGATGACCGGAAAAGCTGATGCGCGCCACGGTTCCACCACGATGGTCGCGCCATCTTTGAACTCGCGCATGTGCAGCTCGCAGGTGGTGGTGTTGCGTGCGGGGCCGTGCGGCCGGCCATTGATGTAGAGTCCGCACGTGCCACAAATGCCCTCCCTGCAATCGTGCTCGAAGGTCACAGGCTCTTCTCCTTTGCTGATGAGCTGGTTGTTAAGGTAGTCGAGCATTTCCAGGAATGACATCTCAGGTGAAACATCCTTCAACGGGTAGGTTTTGAACGATCCTTTGCTGCTGGCGTTTTCTTGCCGCCATATTTTTAATGTAAAATCCATATTGACAATGTGTTAAAGGGTTATTTGTAACTCCTTTCCTTCAATTCAACAAATTCAAACTTGAGGTCTTCCTTATGCAGTTTGGGTTTGGCTTTCGGGCCCTGGTATTCCCAGGCAGCGACATAAGCAAAGTTGGCGTCATCGCGTTTGGCCTCGCCTGTTTCGGTTTGATGCTCTTCGCGGAAGTGTGCCCCGCACGATTCTTCACGCTGCAATGCATCTTCGCACATCAGGCGTCCAACTTCAAAAAAGTCGGCTACCTTCAGGGCCTTTTCCAGCTCCTGGTTAAAGTCTTTTTCGCTTCCAGGGATGCAGATGTCTGACCAGAACTCTTCTTCGAGCTTGTCGAGCAGCACCATACCCTCTTTAAGTCCTTTCTCATCACGACGCATACCGCAGTGATCCCACAATATTTTGCCGAGGCGCTTGTGGAAGGATGAGGCTGTTTGTTTTCCCTTGACGGCCTTGATGCGCTGAATACGCTCCTTTACTGATTTTTCTGCTTCTTCAAAGGCAGGCAGGTCGGTTGGTATTTTTCCGGTGCGGATGTCGTCGGCCAGGTAGTCGCTGATGGTGTTGGGCAGGATGAAATAGCCATCCCCGCTGCACTGCATTAGCGAGCTGGCACCCAGCCTGTTGGCCCCATGGTCAGAAAAGTTGCTTTCCCCGATGGCATAGAGCCCCGGAATGGTGGTCATCAGGTTGTAGTCAACCCAAAGTCCGCCCATCGTATAGTGGCCGGCCGGGTAGATGCGCATGGGCTCGTTATAGGGTAAGATCCCCGTGATCTTCTCGTACATTTCAAAAAGGTTGCCATATTTGTCCTGAATGGCCTTTTTGCCTTGTTTGGCGATCGCATCCTTGAAGTCGAGGTAAACGGAAAGTCCTGTCTCCCCGGCGCCATAGCCTGCATCGCACCTTTCCTTGGCTGCTCGTGAGGCCACGTCGCGCGGCACCAGGTTGCCAAAGGCAGGGTATCTTCTTTCGAGATAATAATCCCTCTCTTCTTCCGGAATTTCGTTGGGGTGGCGCTTGTCGCCCTTTGCCTTGGGCACCCAAACCCTGCCGTCGTTGCGCAACGATTCCGACATCAGCGTAAGCTTACACTGGTAATCGTTCAATACGGGAATGCTGGTAGGATGTATCTGGATAAAGCTTGGGTTGGCAAATGCAGCGCCTTTTTTGTAGGCACTCCAGGCTGCTGATGCATTGCTGCCCAGGCCGAGTGTTGATAAATAAAATACGGTGCCATAGCCGCCGGTTGCCAGTACCACCGCATGGGCTGAGTGCCTTTCAAGCTCTCCGGTGATCAGGTGACGAGTGATGATGCCCCGGGCCTTGCCATCAACGATGACTACATCCAGCATGTCGCGGCGGGGAAACATCTTTACAGTTCCTTTGCCAATCTGCCGGCTTAGTGATGAATACGTGCCCAGCAAACATTGCTGCCCTGTCTGGCCCTTGGCGTAAAATGTCCGGGACACCTGTACGCCGCCAAATGAACGGGTGTCGAGCGAACCGCCATAGTCGCGCGCAAAAGGAACACCCATCGCAGTAAAATGATCAATCACGTCGTTGCTAACCTCTGCCGCGCGATACACATTGGCTTCGCGCGCGCGGTAGTCACCACCCTTGATCATATCGTGAAACAGGCGGTAAATGGAATCATTGTCGTTTTTGTAGTTTTTTGCGGCATTGGTGCCCCCTTGCGCAGCAACGGAGTGCGCCCGCCGTGGCGAATCCTGGAAACAGAACGCCTTTACATTGTATCCGAGCTCTCCCAGCGCACTGGCCGCACCGGCACCTGCCAAACCCGTACCCACCACAATGATGTCGATCTTCTTTTTGTTGGCAGGGTTGACCAGGCGCAAACCGGTCTTGTAACGGCTCCATTTTTCTGCAATTGGACCCTCGGGAATTTTTGAATCAAGCTTTAGCATAGCTTTATATTTTGTTGGTATTAATAATTGAATCAGATTAAAAAATGCCACACCTTTTTGTGATAACACGCAATCAATGCATTGCAATTTCTCAGCCTGTGTGGAAAAATAAGAAATACAAAGGGATGACCGAAAAACCAACGCTGATCACAATGGCATAAATGGTGCCTATCACCTTGATGGCGGGGGTGTACTTTGTGTGGTTTAAACCCAGCGACTGAAATGCCGACTGAAACGCATGCTTCAGATGAAATCCTAAAAACACAAATGAAACAATGTAGAGCAAAGAGTACCAGGGGTTTTGAAACAACACCACGGCAATGGGATAAAAATCGTGGCGGTCAGCAGCATATTCGGGAACCGGAATAATCCCCAGTCTGATGAAAAAGAAGTTGACCAGGTGGATCACCAGGAAGATAAATATAATCACCCCGGTGTGGAACATGTAACGCGAAAAAGCGGATGTTTCCGTCTTCAATGGCGTCCGGTACTTTACAGGACGCGCGTAGTAATTATGAATTTGCAACAAGACCCCCAGGATGATGTGTACCAGGAAGGCTGCAAAGAGCACATACTCCGTGATCTTGATCACAGGGTTTTCTGTCAGGAAATTCACCGCATTGCGAAAAGCAGTGCCGCCATCGCCTGCAAGCAAGAGCAGGTTGGTGATCAGGTGCGAAACCAGGAATAGCATCAGAAACATCCCCGCCAATGCCATGAAATACTTCTGACTGAGTGATGAAAGGTTGATAATGGGCTTCTTCATAAGATCAGATTGGTTTTCAGAAAGAATGATGGATTAGGTAAGGAACAAATGTATGCCTTCTAATTTTATTTTCCAAGAAATATCATTATTTGAAATGATTATAAATAATTATGTTGGGCGACTTATTATGCGTGCATATCGACTTTAAGTGCACTAAAAGTATTATTTTGATCATATATGGTACGCCAATCGCACCCAATTGTGTATATTTGAAAAAATTTTTCAAAGATGTTTACAAAGGAAACTTACATTTCAAGAAGAAAGCAACTCAGGCAAGGCATGGAGGAGGGGCTTGTGTTGATCATGGGAAATGTGGATGTACCCATGAACTACAACAGCAACACTTATCGATTCAGGCAGGACAGCAATTTTTTGTATTTTTTTGGTCTTGATCAGCAGGGGCTTGCTGGCATTATGGATATTGACAGCGGTGAGGAGATGCTGTTTGGTGATGATGCAAGCCTGGATGATGTCATTTGGATGGGTCCTCAGCCTTCGATGCGGTTGCGTGCTGAACGGGTTGGTGTTCAGCGCACGGCGCCTTTTGCCAAATTGATTGAAACAGTAGGTGCTGCCAGGCAAAAAGGGCGCAAAATTCATTTTTTACCGCCATACAGGGCAGAAAACCAGCTGATGCTGGAGGGCTTAGTCGGCGTGAGGGCAAATGAGCTGCAGGCTGCAGCCTCTGTTGAGCTTATTAAGGCTGTCGTGGCACTCCGGTCGGTGAAGGAGCCGCAGGAGATCAAAGAGATTGAAAAAGCGATGGAGGTGGCTTACCTGATGCATACCACCGCCATGAAGATGGCGCGTCCCGGTGTCTTTGAACACGAAATCGCCGGGGTAGTGGAGGGAATTGCCATTTCAGGCAACGGCATGTTGTCGTTTCCGCTTATTTTGTCGGTTCATGGTGAAACCCTGCACAACCACAGCCACGATAATAAGCTTGAAGGTGGTCAGTTGCTATTGATGGATGGAGGCGCCGAAACGGCCATGCATTACGCCACCGACCATACCCGGACGATGCCGGTTAGCGGCCGCTTCAGTCCAAGACAAAAAGATATCTATGAGATCGTATTAAATGCTCAGGTACAGTCCATTAATGCTATCAGCCCCGGTGTAACCTTTAAAAGCATCCACATGCTGGCTGCAGAACATCTGGCTGGTGGCCTGAAAGAGCTGGGCCTGATGAAAGGGGATGTAAAATCGGCAGTGGAACAGGGTGCTCATGCACTCTTTATGCCACACGGGCTGGGACACATGATGGGCCTTGACGTGCACGACATGGAGGATCTCGGCGAAGACTTCGTGGGTTATGACGATGAGGTGAAGCGTTCAGATATTTTCGGAACGGCATTCCTGCGGCTCGGACGGCGACTGCAGGAAGGCTTTGTGCTAACCGTTGAACCCGGTATTTATTTCATACCCGGGCTTTTTGAAAAATGGCAGCAGGAAAAGAAGTTTGCTGACTTCATCAACTACGATAAGGTAAAGGAGTATATCGGCTTTGGAGGCATCAGGATTGAAGATGACATCCTTGTTACAAAGGATGGCTTCAAGGTGCTTGGGAAACCCATTCCTAAAACCGTTGCCGATGTTGAAGCTGCGATGGGTGGGAAGTAACGGGGGTTCTTTTATTCTATAACCAGCACCGATCGGTTGTAGCCTGCAAAGACACCCAGCCCGCCATCAATGTTAGAATAAATATGTACCGGTTCCGAGAAGAAATCATCTTCATAATAATTCTGCAACGCCCGGTGATATTTGAAATAGTGCTCATCAGTTGTCATTAAAAGGATGCTGATCTGGTTATTCTCATCCGGATCTCCACCCGTCCCATAAGGGTCATTAAAAATGTATGTTTCCGCCCGCATCAGGAAAGTATTTCCCTCCTTTCCCAAATTGGATATGTAACTATCCCCGTAAATGGCATACATCCATATAAGGTGAAGCTTCGTTGTGTCATTTTCCCAGTCGTAAACTTCAACCTGCCGGTACGCCCCCGGTGCATAAAAGTTTTCCCGCTCGCCGGGTTCATCAGTAAATGAGTACTCCAGCACGATTCTGTCAGACCACTCACCGGGAAATGTGTCGAGTTTCTCAAGAGCCAGGCTGTTGTTAGCAAGAGGCACGTAAGCACTAGCATGGATTGGTGGTTGTCCTGGAACATCAACCCGGAGCTCGTATTGCTGATCTGCGCGAATTTGAAATTCAGATGTGCTCACGGTGTAGAGCTTTCTTTCGGGGTCATATCGAAGTTGCGCTGCATTTCCATCCTGGTCGTTGATGTGTACTTCAGCCTCTTCAATAAATTTAACCCTTTCATTGTCGGGCTTACTGATTGGCTTTGACCAGGTCAGCAGCACCATGGCGGCGGAATCAGCCGGTGATATAAACGAATGCACCACTACTTTTGGGTCCTGGTCCGGGAAATCGATGTCGGTAACCAATTCGACGCAGGCAGATAAAACAATTAACCCGGCCAGGATGGCGATCCATTTTTTTATTGAAACCTTTATTTTAAGCATTCTGTAAAATGCAGGGATCTTGTGGCTTTGCATGGGTTAAAATTTGAAATTTAATGATATGGATGGAATGATGGGGAACAGGGACATCTGCTTAAGATGTCGCTGGTCATAGTCCCATTCAATAAAGTAAAAGAACGGGTTCATCCTGTTGTACAGGTTATACACACTGAACTCGATGGTGCGTTCAACCGGGGCGCCAAAGATTTCTACTTGTTTTTTTGTCTGGATTCCGACATCGAGGCGGTGGTATGCGCCTGCACGGAAGGCATTTTTGCTGCTGTAATCGTTGATGTAACTCCAGGGTGACAGTCTGAAAGGGGTGTTTTCAGTGGTAAATCTGTCGTCGTAATAGTAGGTGCTTTGTCCCCAGGGGTTGTGGGTAACTCTTGAATACTCACCGATGGGGAGAGAGAGGGCGTTGCCCGTTGAGTACACCCAGGTGCCTGATAATGTGATGTGCGGGCGCAGTTCGTAAATGGCTACAACTGAAATATCGTGTCTCCGGTCGTAACGCGCCCAGTATTTCTGGCCATTGTTCACTTCGTCAAATTGCAATTGGGTCCACGAAAGGGTATAGCCTATCCATCCGCTGAGCCGGCCTGTTTTTTTCTGCAGAAAGAACTCTGCGCCATACGACCATGCCTGACCTGAGGTGATGTTGTCTTCCCAGCTGAAGCTGCCTGCCTCGGAAGGGTCGTCGATCAGCAGGAATGATGCCCCTTCGCGGTAACCAATGGTGTTTGTTGATCTTTTATAGTAGCCTTCAACGGACAGCTCCAGCGCTCTCTCGCTGAAGTCTTTTGAAAA
>SKOK01000290.1 GCA_007120085.1 Bacteroidales bacterium
CGTCAACCATTTGTTGGGCTGCACGACCCACGGCATTCATTGTAAGTCCGCTGAACAGGAAAACGGCCATTACGCCGAGGAACATTCCCACAATTACTTTTGGGTTCATCAGGTGAACCTCATAATGGTCTACGAAGTCCATGAATGAAGCATCGATGGCAGGGATGCCATTGATCAGCTCATAGGGTTTGTCAAGGAATTTCACGAACATCATTCTCACTTCTTCAAAATAAGAAGCCAGAAGTGCAAGGGCAGTAAGTGCGGCAGAGCCGATTGCGAAGCCTTTGCCTGTGGCTGCAGTGGTGTTGCCGAGCGCGTCGAGGGCATCGGTGCGCTTGCGCACTTCAGGTTCAAGGCCACACATCTCGGCGTTGCCTCCGGCATTGTCGGCAATGGGGCCGTAGGCATCCGTTGCCAGGGTGATCCCAAGGGTTGCAAGCAGACCAACGGCAGCAATGCCGATGCCGTACAAACCATAGTTCAGGTTGGCCACGTCATAACTGAAACCGGTTGCAAAAGAGAAAGCCAGCGTGATGGCCACTACGATGATAAACAATGGTACAGCGGCCGATATTAAACCGGTGCCAACCCCATTGATAATAAGGGTAGCAGTACCTGTCTGGCTGGATTCGGCAATTTTTCGTGTGGGACGGTAAGCTGATGCAGTAAAGTATTCGGTTGACTGTCCGATGGCAATGCCTGAGAGCAATCCGGTCACGATAGAACCCCACAATCCGAGATAATTGGGCAGTTTCAGAAAATAAAGTACGAGAAAAGAGGCAATAACGATTAATACGGCGCTCATATTAACGCCAAACCCCAATGATTTAAGCAGTTGTTTCTGTGTCGCTCCTTCTCGTGTGCGCACCATAAAGACACCGGCAATGGAGAGTATGGTGCCAATGGCAGCGATCAGCATGGGAGCGATCACGGCATTTGTTTGCACATCTATGCCGTAAGCCATAAAGGCAGCTGCGCCCAGCAGGGCTGTGGCAAGGATGGAGGCGGCGAATGATTCAAAAAGGTCGGCACCCATGCCGGCCACGTCACCCACATTGTCGCCCACGTTATCAGCAATAGTGGCGGGGTTGCGCGGGTCATCTTCCGGGATACCGGCTTCAACCTTGCCAACGAGGTCGGCGCCTACATCGGCAGCCTTGGTGTAAATACCACCACCAACACGGGCAAACAAAGCCTGCGTGGAAGCACCCATGCCGAAAGTAAGCATGATGGCTGTGATGGTCATCAGTTTGTACCCGTCTAAGGCCTCAGGAATAAACTGGTTCAAAATGATAAACCAGGCAGAAATGTCGAGCAAGACGAGGCCAACAACAACGAGGCCCATCACTGCTCCACTCCTGAATGCCAAGCGCAATCCGCCATTGAGCGAGGTGCGGCAGGCGTTGGCTACTCTTCCGGAAGCATAAGTGGCGGCTTTCATGCCAAAAAAACCGGCAAGCCCTGAAAAGAAACCTCCGGTAATGAATGCAAATGGCACCCAGGTGTTTTGAACACCCAGACCATAGGCCAGAAAAGAAAAAATCACCGTGATGATAGCAAACACGATGATTACAATTTTGTACTGCTGGCGCAAATAAGCAGAAGCGCCCTTCCGCACGTGTTCAGCAATACGTTTCATCATAACTGTTCCCTCGTCCTGTGCCATCATTTGCCGGAAGAAATACCAGGCAAAACCAAGCGCCAGCAGGGAACTAATCGGAACTAACCAAAAAATAGCAGGCATTTTTCGTTTTTTAATGGGTTAACTAATTGGTTTGGATTTGAGTGTGCGGCAAAAATAAATATTAATTTCATAAATGTGCTGTTTACCTGCGATTATTTCTCACTTTTTTCCATAACATGAACACCACACGAGCTTAGCATCACGAAAGGACGTTGCCGGGGATGTCCGGGTCAGGATTGCACAGAAAACACTAACCACCTGACCGATAAATATATCCAAAAAGAAAGGCCGGAAACAAAACACTTCACAAACTTAACAACAGCTCTTTATAATCATCAACATCTAAACATTGATGAATAGTTGTATCTGTTTGGGTAAAAAAATGTAAATTTGTCATTCATACCATCATAACAAGATTATTGTTTCAGAAGAAGGGTAGCACAATGAAGAAAATCAAGCTTGATATATTGGGAATATCTTACAGTCAGTCACAATCAGGTGCATACGCTTTGATCTTTGGGGAGGCCGGAAAAAAGCGACGCCTGCCCATCATTATAGGTAGTTTTGAAGCCCAGGCAATTGCCATTGAGCTTGAAAAGATGAAGCCCAGCCGGCCACTTACACACGATCTCTTCAAAAATTTTGCCACCACTTTCAACATTTCTGTCAATGAAGTGGTGATTTACAAATTCCAGGAAGGGATTTTTTATGCAAAGCTGATATGTTATGACGGAGTAAAGGAAGTGGAGATTGACTCCAGAACATCTGATGCCGTTGCCATCGCCGTGCGTTTTAATTGTCCCATTTACACATACGAATCAATACTGGATGCCGCCGGTATCGTTATGCAGGAAGGAGATGAGGCCATTGAGACCGGCACGCAAGCCGGCACGATGGGCACCCAAAAACCGACCGATGAACCAGACAAGAAATACAGTCACATGACAGCCAAAGAGCTCGAGAAGAAGCTTATGGAAGCCATTGATGCTGAAGCATACGAAAGAGCCTCCGTTATCCGCGACGAGATTAATAAACGCAAAGGAAGCAGTAAATAATTGTTTAGCTTTGCCTTTCCCAAAAATAACTACCTGGCAATAACCTAATCAATTTCACCTTAAGTTTTTATGTAGATGAGAAAGAAAATACTTTTACAGAAATGGATTCTTTTGGCTTTCATAAGTTTATGCATCGCAGGCATCGGCACTACACCTGTTATGGCACAAGATACACTTGTTGACCGGCAAACCGACCTGCAAATTACTGAAGAGGCTTCGCCGGCAGAAACTGAAACCGTTGTTGCAACTGAGCCCGGCACTGAAAGTGTCACAGAAATACCCATGTTCAGTTTCAGTGTCAAATCAATTTTTCGTGGCCTTATGGGGATGTTTGTGCTTATTGCCATCGCATATCTTTTCAGTGCCAACCGCAGGGCAATCTCATGGAAGGTTGTGGGAATCGGATTGCTGGTCCAGGTTTCACTTGCCTTCGGCGTGTTGCAAGTACCTGCAGTTCAGTATTTTTTTGAGATGGTTGGCTCTGTGTTTGTCGTCATCCTTGATTTTACGGCAGCCGGCACAGAATTTCTTTTTGGAAGCTTTCTCAATACAGAAAGATTTGGATTCATTTTTGCCTTCCAGGTGTTGCCAACCATTATTTTCTTCTCTGCCCTGACAAGTTTGCTGTTTTATCTTGGCATCATTCAAAAGATCGTATATGGTCTGGCCTGGCTAATGACGAAAGCGATGCGCCTCTCTGGTGCCGAAAGCCTCTCCGTCGCCGGCAATATTTTTCTCGGTCAAACAGAGTCTCCCCTGCTTATCAAGCCCTACCTTTCAA
>SKOK01000305.1 GCA_007120085.1 Bacteroidales bacterium
ATATAAGAGGTTTGTGTTTTCTGAAGCAACCGATGACTTAATATCTTCCGATTTTCTTGTAATCGGTTCACAAACTGTTTATCCCAACAAACAGGTCAAAAGGATTTTTCGGAAAAACATTGCCGGAGAGATTTTGTTTTTATTCCTGCGACAGACAGGCAGTTACATTTTTATCTTCCGCGGAAACGAGAACATCTACCTTGAGGGCAACGCCATCATGCCTGATCGCTTTTATGCGTTCAACGAAGGTGGCATCCTGCGCGGTCCTCGTTTTGAACCGATATACTATGCTGATGTGGTGGCCTGCTTTGTTGACAAGGAGCAGATGGCCGGCTTTGAACTGCGCGGCGAAAGCGTGGACTTTCGCTTCAGCAACAGCGACAATGGGCTCCATGATTTTTCCTTCCGCGAGCGCTCTGGTCAGCTTATTGCCGTGATGGGTGGCAGTGGGGTCGGGAAATCCACTTTGCTGAATATTCTGAATGGCAACATTGCTCCTGATAGTGGCCGGGTGCTGATCAATCATATTGATGTTCATAAAAACCAGGATGAAGCCAAAGGTCTTATAGGCTTTGTGCCTCAGGATGATCTGCTGTTTGAGGAGCTGACGGTGTGGGAAAACCTTTATTATAATGCCCGTCTTTGTTTTGATGGTTTTTCTGATGAGCAGATCAACGAACGGGTGAGCAAGGTGCTGCATGAGTTGGAGCTGCTTGAGTTTAAAGACCTGGTGGTTGGCAGTCCGTTGAAAAAGATCATCAGCGGCGGCCAGCGCAAGCGTCTGAACGTAGCCATGGAGCTCATCCGCGAGCCTGCCATCCTTTACGTAGATGAGCCCACATCGGGCTTGTCGTCGATGGACTCTGAAAAGATGATGCTTCTGCTCAGGCAGCAAGCCCGAAAAGGAAAGATCATCGTGGTGAATATCCATCAGCCTTCCTCCACAATCTTTAAGCTCTTCGACAAGCTTTGGATACTCGACAAGGGCGGCAGACCGATATACACAGGCAACCCGCTGGATGCCATTATCTATTTCAAGCACGAGATCGGACACGTAAACCCCGATGAATGTGAATGCCTTGCCTGTGGCAATGTAAACCCCGAACAGGTGCTGGAAATCATCGAAACACGGAAAATTGATGAATTCGGTAACTTTTTGCCGGTAAGACAGATATCTCCCAATGATTGGCATCGCCTGTTCAAAGAAAAAATCGAATCCCGCGGGACTTATGAACCTGCAGAAGATCAGAAGAACCCCGAATCGGAATTCAGTATCCCTTCCCGTTGGGATCAGTTTATGATCTTTTTCAAAAGAAACTTCAGAGTAAAAGTATCAGACAAACAATATTTGCTGATCAACCTTGTTGAAGCTCCGCTTTTGGCTTTGATTGTTGGATATTTTACCCGTTTTGCAGAAGCAGATCAATACATGTTTTTTGAGAACAAGAACCTGATCTCGTATCTGTTCATGGCCATTGTAGTGGTTTTGTTTATTGGCATGAGTGTGAGTGCAGAAGAGATCATCCGCGACCGGAAGATATTGCAGCGCGAGGCCTTTTTGAACCTCAGCCGCTTCAGTTATTTGAACTCCAAGATCGTGTTCCTGCTGATGCTTTCAGCTTTCCAGACTCTTGCTTTCGTGATCGTGGGCAATCTGGTGCTCGGCATTCACGGAATGCACTTTAGTTACTGGATGGTCTTGTTTGCTGTGGCCGTTTTTTCAAATATGCTGGGTTTAAATATTTCATCCGCTTTTGATTCCGTTGTAACCATTTATATCATTATCCCTTTGATGCTCATCCCTCAGATATTGCTCTGTGGCGTCATAGTGAAGTTTGATGACTTGCAGGATAAAACGGCTGACAAGGACGCTGTGCCTTTTGTTGGGGAGTTGATGGTTTCGCGATGGGCCTTTGAAGCTATGGCGGTTGAGCAATATGCCAATAACCGTTACATGGCTGACTTTTTCGAAATAGAGAAAGAGATGGCCAGGTCGCGTTTCCGTTCAGAAATACTGATTACAGAGTTGATAGGCAGGGTTGAGCAAGCCGACGGTTTTCGGCGCATGCAAAGAGATGAAGAAGAGATTGCTTCTCGTCTGAACATTGTTCATAATGAAGTAAAAAAACTTAATAAGGAAGCCGTCATCCCGCCTTTTGAAGCTGTGGATCACCTTAACCTGCAAAATTTTACAGATGCAATTGCTGATTCTGTTAAATCATTCCTCCTTGCTGTTCAGGACTACCACACAGGCAGGCAGCGTCAGTTGAGGGCGCAAAAAGACAGGATTGTCGCAAATGTTGAGAGCCAAAAGGGCAGGGGTGCGTTGCACGAGCGAAAAATGAAATATCACAACAGCGCACTGGAAGACCTGGTGCTGAACAGGGCCTCACATGAGTACTTCCGTGTCACTGACAATGTGATCATGCAAAAAGTTGCACCCATTTATAAAGCACCTGACTTTCATTATGGAAGAGCTCATTTTCTTGCCTCTGAAAAGCAAATGGGTAAGCTTTTCCTGGATACAATATATTTTAACCTCATCGTTATATGGATGATGACAGTTTTTTTATATCTTGCACTGTATTTCGATTGGCTGCGAAAACTGGTAAATTTTAAATTTCCGTTTTCACTCAAAAAGCTGTTTTCAAAATAATTATTATATTTATTGCCTTAGAATATTCACTAAAAAAACAAAACAAGATGAAAAAAATGGTACAAGGATTATTGATAATCATTATTTTAGCTATCTCTTTTACTGGCTGCAGACAGGGTCCAAAACAGGATGAAGGCAGGGTGAGGACAGACGCCGAGGTGTTTGATCCGGCCTCTATTCGTAACGATGTTGTTGAGTTGATACAGAAAGCACCCAAGGCGAAGGATGTCTTTGATTTTCTTAACAGGACAGGTGCCGCCTATATTTTTGATCTGGCAGTGCCTTTCGATGCGGCACAACAACATGAAAGCACTTCACAGCTTAGCCTTGTATTGGGTGCATACCTGGCTGATGCGATGTATGCCAATGCCTACAATCGCATGGATGTCATGAATCAGACAGGAGAAGTTGCAGGCGGTTTGGCAGGGCAATTAGGTTTGCAGAATGAACTGGAACGCACCATGGAGCTTCGTGGGGAACTGAGGGAAACAGACGATCAGGAAGCCAGGGAAGCAGTGATTGAAGAAATGCTGGAGCAGGCACACCGGGAATTTGCCGGCAGTGATATGGCGGACACTTATGCACTGGTCTTTGTCGGTGCAAATGTGGAGGCTCTTTTCATCCTGTCGCAGCTCAGCATGTATGCACGCGACAATGAGGCAATGATTGAATTCATGGTTGAAAGAGCTGATATGGCCCAAACTATTTACAATCTGCTCAGACTGATGACCGATGAAGTGTACCTTGAGTTGAACCCCCGTATTCAAGGTTATTATGATGGTGCCAAGGCGATTGCAAATTACTTCGGGGAAGTTGAAACATTTACAATGGCTGAGCTGGAAGAGGTGAGCCTGATGATTGAGA
>SKOK01000317.1 GCA_007120085.1 Bacteroidales bacterium
CTGTCACATTAGAAACCAGAAATTAGAAACCAGAAATTGAATCATGTCAAAAAAAACAATGCTTATAATCCTTGACGGCTGGGGCAAAGGCCGCAAAGACCGTTCAGACATCATACATCACGCCAGTGTTCCATTTACAAAAGGCCTTGATGATACTGTTCCAAATACCCTGCTGCGCACCAGCGGCGAAGATGTGGGGCTTCCCGGGGGCCAGATGGGCAACTCCGAAGTGGGACACCTCAACATGGGCGCCGGCCGTATCGTTTACCAGGACCTGGTAAAGATCAGCAAGGCGGTGAAAGACAAATCCTTCCAGGAGAATGAAGTGCTTCAGGAAGCCTTCGCCTTTGCCAGGGAAAACAACAAAAAGGTACACCTGTTCGGACTGGTGTCCGACGGTGGCGTGCATTCAGCCATGGATCACCTGTTCGGACTTTGCGATATGGCCAGCAACCAGGGTTTTGACGATCTGTTCATACACGCCTTTACTGATGGCCGCGATACCGACCCGCGCAGCGGAAAAGGCTTCATCAACGACCTCGAAAAGCACCTGGAGGGCTCCGCAGGCAAAATAGCCACCGTATGTGGCCGCTACTATGCCATGGATCGCGACAAACGCTGGGAACGCATCAAAATTGCTTATGACATGCTGCTTGATGGCAAAGGCGATCAGTTCAACAACGCTGAAGAGGCCATTCAGGCATCTTACGATGAAGAGATTACGGATGAGTTCATCAAACCAAAAGTGATCATTGACAGGGATGGCAAGCCCCTCGCCACGCTGAGTAAAGGAGATGTGGTTATTTGTTTTAACTTCCGCACCGACCGCCTGCGCGAGATCACCACCGTACTCACCCAGCAGGAAATGCCCGAGCACGGCATGAAAACCATGCCTCTCCACTATGTGACCATGACCGAATACGACAAGTCGTTCAAAGACGTGCACGTGGCATTCAGAAAAGAAGACATTAAAAACACCCTGGGAGAGGTACTGGCCAGAAATGGCAAGACACAGCTGCGCATTGCTGAAACGGAGAAGTACCCGCACGTGACCTTCTTTTTCAGTGGCGGCCGCGAAGATGTTTTTGATGGCGAGAGCCGCGTGATGATCCCTTCGCCCAAGGTGGCTACTTATGATCTGCAACCCGCCATGAGCGCACCGGAAGTAAAGGATGCCGTGATCAAGGAAATTGAAACCGGCAAGCACGACTTCATCTGCCTGAACTTCGCCAATGCCGACATGGTGGGGCACACAGGCGTTTTTGAGGCCATCAAAGAGGCCCTCGAAACCGTTGATGCCTGCCTGCGGGAAGTGGTCGAGGTTGGCCTGAACAACAGCTACAGCATGCTCATCACCGCCGACCATGGCAATGCTGACTATGGCATCAACGATGATGGTTCACCAAACACGGCACACACGACCAACCCCGTGCCCTGCTGGCTCATCGACAATGATTTCAAAAAGATCAAGCCTGGCCGGCTGGCCGACCTGGCGCCTACCATCCTGCATATGATGGGCATTACAGCCCCCGGGGATATGGAAGGGGAAATACTGGTTGTTTAGAAACAAATACAAGGGTGCTGGGCGACCCCTCCGGGATTGAAAATACAGTTATTGATTAACTCACCCCGACGCCCTTACCTTAAGGAAAGCAGGAAACACTTTTGTCCTGAACTCCTCCTCTGGCTCACCTGAAAGCCTTTTTATCAGCATCCTGGCGGCCTCCTTGCCGATGTCGTACCCGCGCTGTTCAACTGTTGTAAGACCCGGGCGCACTGCAGAAGCAATGGGGTCATCGCCAAAGCCGGCAATCGCAATGCGATCCGGCACATCATAGCCGTGCTCCATCAGGAAACGCATCACTGCCACGGCAGTGAAATCATTCACGGCAAAGATGGCATCGGCTTCTTCTGCAAGGGCTAGCAGCTTGTTAGCATATTGCTTTACCAGGGCGGGCGTGTCGCATTTCAGGACCAGCTCCTCGCGGAGCGGTATGCCGTGCTCCTTTAAAGCCTCAGCATAACCCATGAATCTTTGCTTGCCAACACCTAAGTGCTGAGGTCCTGCCAAATGAATGATCCGGCGACAGCCGCGTTCCAGCAGATGCGAAACAACGAGGCGAGCACCCTCAAAATCATTAGTCAAAACAAGGTCTGCAGCAATATCCGGACTGGCCCTGTCCATAAATACGATCGGGATGCCCTGCTCCACAAGGTTGTGGAAGTGCGCATGATCACGCGTGTTCTTGCTGATCGAAACCAGGAACCCATCCACACGATGGTCGGTCAGGGCACCCACGTTTATCACCTCCCTGTGATAATCCTCGTTCGACTGGCACATAACTACCCGGTAACCGCTCCCATAAGCCATATCTTCAATGCCGCTGATCACCGAAGAAAAGAAGTGATGAACGATCTCAGGGATGATCACACCAATGGTAAACGACTTTTGCTGCTTAAGCCCGAGCGCCAGGGCATTCGGACGATAATTCATCTTCCTGGCATACTCCTGTATGCGCAAGCGCGTGACCCTGCCGATGTCAGGGTGATCCTTCAATGCACGGGATACCGTGGAAGGAGAAACCCCCAGGTCGCGGGCAATGTCACTAATGGATATCGGATGTTTCATGGATCATTGGTTACGGGTTCATGGTTCACAGTTACTGGTTTCTAATTTCTAATTTCTAATTGCTGGTTACGGGTTCGGAGCCACCTGTCATTCTGAGTTCCCAGCCCCCGCGAAGTGCGGTGGCCACAATGCATGAATGACATGGAAGATGTATGATTCTGAAAATGATGTCTATATCCATTGCCGTCTGCTTTAGCTGACGGATAGAAGGCAGTACTGCTCTCAGGGGGGCTTTAGCCCCAAAATACGAGCCTGTTCGGGCTTGTCTGGGACTAAAGTCCCCCTGGGAGTTGTGCCATTTCCTGCCCGTTGGCTGAAGCCAACGGCAATGGATAAAGAGCAGTAGTTGTTTAAAAACATAAGAATTACGTATTCAGTACATTACAAAAACTGTCATTAGTAGTCCCTCAGTATGAGCAAAATACAGCTCGAGATCGAATAACTTCAAAAACAAGTTACATAAGAGCGATAACGAAGAATCTCTTTGGCCTCAACAGATCCTTCGATGACAGGGAGCCTCGACCGTTAACCCATAAAACTTCATACTTCAACCATATTCTCGTTTTACACAAAATTTGCAATACAAAAATTGAACCATAAAGGTATAAAAAGCATTATACTATATAACAAATTCATTCAAAGAAAAACGCAGCATTAACGGAAAATTTTTCGTCTTAACATATGCAGGTATTGTTCAAATTGCAAACAATGCATTTCACAGGGTGGATTTTGGTTTTAAAACGCTCCGCAAACGTTTGCGAAAAATCTGATTATCAGCATTTAATGAATAACATATTAAAAAATTGTTACCTTTGCAAGCAAAATTAAATTACTTATTCGGAATATTATTTTGTATATATGATGTATATATACAAAACAAGCGCTGA
>SKOK01000243.1 GCA_007120085.1 Bacteroidales bacterium
ATCCCACTGCGATGGCGGCGAAGAACACGGTAAAGATGCCCAGCTGGGCCGCAGCGCCAAAGAGCGACAGCCTCAGGTTGCGCAGCATCGGCCCGAAGTCGGTGAGCGCGCCTACGCCCAGGAAGATGATGGGCGGCAGGAAGCCTGTCTTGATGAGCATGTAGTAGAGGAAGTTCATTATGCCGTATTCGCTGGCGATTTCAAGCAGCGTCATGTAGCGTCCATCGTCAAACTTTACCAGCTCCTCCGGCACGATGCCCATGCCTGCACCCGGCAGATTGGCCAGAATAACACCAAAACCGATGGGTACCAGCAACAGCGGTTCGTACTTTTTGCGGATGCCGAGAAAGAGCAGAAACACCCCAACGGCCAGCATCAAAGCCATTCCCGGCTGCTGCCACAGCTCACCAAAAGCGGTTATGTCGTAAAGGTTTCTAAGGTTCATGGTTGCTAATTTCTGATTTCTGGTTTCTAATTGCTGGTTGCTGTCATTCTGTGTAACGAGCCCCCGCGAAAATGCGGTGGCCACAATGCGGGAATCAAATTGAGCTTCCTTTATTCATTATCCATTATTGTTTATTTGAGGATAAAAAGCACATCATCCTCATACACTTCGGTGCCGTTTGCGGGGATGATCTCCCTGATGGTTCCTTCGTGGTCGCTGCGGATGGTGTTGTAGGTTTTCATGGCTTCGATATAGCCCAGCACATCGCCTTTCTTAATAATATCTCCAGGCTTTACTGGCTTTTCTGATAATTCTTTGGTCAGGAAGAAGTTGCCCGACAGGGGAGAGGTGACCTCTATGGAATTGCCTCCATTTCCGCCCTGGCCGCTGTTCTGATTATTCATCCCTGCACTTTGGGTTCCTGCAGAAGCTGCTTTTGCTGGTTTGTTACCCGCGGTGCTACCATCGTTTGAATCATAAGATACAGTCACTTTGAACTCTTCTCCATCCACATTCACGAGCATGCTTGTTGGCTGTAACTTTTCGATGGCGGTAGGTGCGGGTGTTTCGGATTTGGTGTCAGTCTTTGCTTTTTTGTACAATCCACCGCCTTCTTCACGACGTTTGTTCAGGTCTTTTACGAAAGCTTCCTTTGCGGCGCCTGATTTGTAGGCGCGGTATTGCTCGGGATGCATGGCCAGCTGGAAGAGCTCTTCATCATCTTTGCCGTAAGGCCATTCATTGGCGTCCATCTCCTTTTTGAAGTCACCCAGCTTGTCAGGATACAGTTCCTGGGGATTATCGGAAAAGAATTCGCGTCCTTCCTTTTTTGCCAAATCGATAATTTCCGGGTCAAGTTTACCTGGTAGCTTGCCCAGCTTGCCGGTTAGCATGTCCCACACATTATCGGGGATGATTTCCCAGCGATCACCGCCTTTGATCATTTGTGTCACATTGAGTACTGCGATGTTTTTGACATACTGGCTGAAGGGGGTCACCAGTGGGGGGTAGCCTACCATTGGCCAGATGTGTTCCACTTCATTGAACAGTTTGATGAGCAGCTTGTCCTGGTTGAGCAGCGGTTTCCCGTTCTTTTCGAGCCAGCGGTTGAGGTCGCGGAGGTTGTTTTCGAGGTCGGCCATCAGCGAACCCATCATACCGCCCGGTAATCCTGATGAGATCAGCAGGGAGTTCATCTGGCGGTTGGCCGGATTGATGAAATACCCGAGGAAGTCTTCCATAAACTCCTGGTGCATGCTTCGCACTTTCATATAAGCGTCCATATTCACTTCCGGCACACTGAAGCCTGCATCTTTGAGCATGGCCTGCACAGCCAGCAGGTCAACGTGTCCTGTTCCCCAGGAGAGTGGTTCCATACCCACATCGATGTATTCGGCACCGGCGCGTGCCACTTCCAGGATGGAGGCCATGGCAAAGCCTGGCCCTGAATGGCTGTGATACTGTATGGGTATGGCGGGATGCTTCTTTTTGATTCCTTCCACGATCTTGCCTAACCACACCGGCCGGCCAATGCCTGCCATATCTTTCAGGCATATCTCATCGGCCCCGTCTTTGATAAGCTCATCAGCCAGGTTGATGTAATAATCGACCGTATGAAGTTTGGAGAAGGTGATGCTGAGCGCCGCCTGCGCTATGAGGCCGGCTTCTTTGGTGTAGTTGATGCTGTCAACGATGTTTCGCTCGTCGTTCATGCCGCAGAATATCCTGACGACGTTTACGCCCTGGGCTTTTTTGACCTTGGGCATCAAACGGCGCACATCTGCCGGAACGGGTTGCATCCGGATGCCGTTGAGGGAGCGTTCGAGCATCTGGCATTCAATGCCGGCCTCGTTGAAAGGCCTGGCCCATTCTCGTAAGGCTTTGTTGGGGTTTTCGCCAAATAGCAGGTTGATCTGTTCGAACCCGCCGCCATTGGTCTCTATGCGGTCAAAACATCCCATCTGTATGATGTGGGGTGCAACTTCAATTAACTGATCGACACGCGGCACGTATTTTCCGGATGATTGCCACATGTCGCGGTACATAAGGGCGAATTTTATTTTTTGCATGGAGTTTTATGTTTGGATTGACAGGTCAAGCCCTGTTAAACTGTGACAGGTCAAGCCCTGTCATTACGTTTGATGTTTTAAAAAAAAATGGTGTTTTGATTGCTTAGCGTTTTTCGATGCTGACGGCTTTTCCTTTACCGCCGGTGATGCTATGGATGGCGGCGCTGATGGCAGCAATTTTGCGATGATTGTGTTCGGGGGGCGGGTCACTGGGTTTGTGCGGTACCCGGGCGGGTGCAGCTTTAAAGAAGCGGTTCACCACCAGTATGATGATGTGGCCGCTGGCCATCACCACCATCAGCACAAAGAAGACGGTGAGGAGTCCGAGTATGAAAATTTGTAGCGGGAGACCCATTGCATTGCATTTAAGCCGCGAAGATAGCAATTTTCTAGAACATAACCTGCATGCCCAGCATCACGCCGTATTTTGCATCGCCATATTCTGGAAAGAATGCTTCAAAATTAAAAAGGAAGCTTGTAATGTCGGTAAATAAATGCGTGAGGCCCATGGAAAGCTGGTTGTCCCTGAAATCTTGCTTGTCGAAGGCATAGGATTGCCAGCGACCCAGTACCATGGTTCTTTCCAGCACCCAGTAACCGGTTGTGAAATAAAAGCCGCTTATGACTTCTTCTCCGCCTGCAATTTCAGATGTTTCCAAGTCGCCAGTAAGGTATTCAGCAGCAAATAAAAACCTGTTTGCCTCCAGTCGCAGGTCGCCACCCAGGATGGTGCGCTTGCCGTTTAGCATCGGACCGCTGTTTCCGCTGCGCACCCCGGGCGTATCACCGTGCGAGCCCTGCAGGCCAACCTGGAGCGTGCTGTTTTCCATGACATCAATGTCTAATGTATATTGAAGCCTGCCAATTCCATAAAACTTATTGTTGTTTAAACCGGAAAGCCCGGTACCGTTAAACAAGCCTGCATAATAATAGAAGCCTTTATGATCGCCTTCAGCTGCCAGTCCAATTTCGCG
>SKOK01000154.1 GCA_007120085.1 Bacteroidales bacterium
TGCCTGGCGCTGCAGGTTACTGGCAGCCCTATAACATCAGGAGGGTAAGGTCGGAAGGTCTGGAAACTGATCTCAGGATTAACGGTAGTTTTGGGGTATTGAACTACGAGGCAATGGCAACGTATTCGCTAACCAATGCGATCAACCATGGAGATCCGGATGTTTGGGGTGAAAAGGCCTTAGGCAAACAGCTGGCATACATTCCAAAGCATTCAGGCAACCTGATGCTGCAGATCGAATTCCGTAACTGGTGGTTTGGGTATCAATACAATGCTTACAGTGAGCGCTTTACCACCACCAGCAATGATGTTAGCCGCCGCGATTGGCTGTATCCATATTATATGAATGACATATCAATTGGCCGTGGATTTGATTTCGGAAGGTTTAATGCTTCCGTTGAATTAAAGGTAAATAATTTGTTTGATGAAACATATCGCACGGTTTTGTATCGACCGATGCCGGGCAGGAATTATTTATTGGTGCTGAGGGTGGATGTGGTTTCCCGCGGCTCAGGATTGATAATGCGGTATCCGGCAACCCAACGTAATCAAAGATGATGTTGAAATAGTTTATTTAGTTTAGTGAAATACAATGATTGAGTTTTAAAATATTGGTGGGCTTCAGAGAACCCCGACAGGGGTTCAACTTGAATAGCCCGGTATGAAATGCCGGGTTAAAAGGTCGCAGCCCTTTTGAGAACCCTGAAAAGGGTTAAATATCAGCAAAAATGATCGTCGTTAAAACAGCATTATGTTCATTCGATACGCTATTGAACCCCTTCGGGGTTCTCGGGAGGGGGTACGCGTCTTGCCCCCGAATTGCATTCGGGGCTATTCACATTAAACCACTCCGTGGTTTCCCCTGACTCACGATTGGTAATGCAGGCCAGCGACTCCATGTCATCCTGAACGAAGCGTAGCGGAGTGAAGGATCTGTTTTGGCTAAGAGATTCTTCGCTATCGCTCTGAATGACAAGTGGCATGAACCAGTAACCAGAAACCAGAAACCATGAACCATGAACCATGAACCATGAACCCGTAACCATGAACCCGTAACCATGAAGTACTTCATTCCAATGCTCCTGATTTTGTTGTTGTCATCCTGCATGGATGATGCTGCTTTGTGGGATTTTGACCGGCCTGATATTCCCGTTGCCAGCCAGGGGGTTTTTGTTGTGAATGAAGGCAATTACATGTATGGCAATGCCTCCCTGGTTTATTATGACATTGAAAGCGGTGAATCCTGGCAGGACGCATTTTTCAATACCAATGCGCTTCCTCTGGGCGATGTGGCACAGTCGATGGTCATTCGCGACAGCCTTGGATATATCGTTGTCAATAACAGCGGCCGGATATATGTCATTGATGTTAACACTTTTGAGCTGGTTGGCAAGATCACCGGGCTTACCTCGCCGCGCCACATTCATTTTATCAATGATGAAAAGGCATACGTCAGCGATTTGTATGCACGGTCCATTGCCATCATCAACCCTTTGACTTATGAAATTACCGGTTCAATAAATGTTGCAAGGGAAGGATCGGGTTTTTATCAGCACTCCACAGAGCAAATGCTGCAATTTGGCCGTTATGTGTTTGTGAATTGCTGGAGTTTTGACAACAGCATTCTTGTAATTGACAGTGAGACAGACACGTGGATTGATACCATGGAAGTATTGATACAACCTAACTCCATGGCCCTGGATAAGAATGAAAAGCTTTGGGTGTTGTCTGATGGTGGTTTTCCCGGCAGCCCTTATGGTGATGAGGCACCCGGACTGTTGCGCATCGATGCTGAAACACGGCAAATTGAACGCAGCTGGCTTTTTGAAAAAGGTGGCAGGCCTTCCAGTCTGGCCATCAATGGCAATGGCGATACCTTGTATTTCATTAACAGGGATGTATATCGCATGGCTACTAACAATTCCGCTGAGCCTGAAGTGTTTGTTAACAGTCCTTACCCTGATTCCCATTTAGGTGGTTTTTCTGCCCTTGGTGTTGATCCCGGCAGCTCTGAAGTGTATGTTGCCGATGCGATTGACTATATGCAGCCGGGCATTGTATATCGCTTCTCTCCTGATGCATTACCGCTGGATACTTTTGCGGCAGGCATCATTCCTGGTGCCATAGCTTTCAAGAAATTGCAATAAATATTTCATATTTAATGCTTATCCGTGTTGTGCTTCATGCCAAAAATCGCCCCTGGCGGAAAAATCGAGTGAAAACAATGGATTATTGTAACGAATTCGTTACATTTGCAAAATGAGAGAGATTGATATTACAGAATACTGTTTGGACTTCATAGACAAGCAAGAAAAAAGGGTTTCAGACAAATTCTTTCAACTTGTACTGGTTATGGAAGAACTAAAAGTAGTTCATTCAAATTTTGTGAAGAAATTACAGAACACAAAATTTTACGAATTACGGATAAAGGCAGGAAACGAATATCGAGTTATAGTTTTTGCTATTGACCATTTAAACTTTTCGGAAAGCACTAAAGCTGTCTGCTTGAACGGATTTATCAAAAAATCAACCAAAGATTATTCGAAAGCCATAAAAGAAGCGGAAAGAGTTTTGGAAGAGTATCTAAAAAACGGAAGATTATGAAAACATATAAAGCAAAAGACTTATTAGACGAGCGATATGGACAAAAAGGCTCTGAGAGTCGGGAGAAATTTTGTGATAACGCTTATTCTTACTATTTCGGCGAAATAATCCGAAACAGAAGAAAGGAGCTTAACATGAGTCAGGAAAAACTCGCAGAAGTAGTTGGCAAAAAAAGACCATATATTTCACGGATTGAAAATGGTGAAGACGTGAGAATATCTAATCTATTGTTGGTTGCGAATGCTTTGGACTTGACAATACAACTGACGACAAGATAAATGGCGTGAAAGTACAACATGGTATAGCAAATTCCTTACGAACGGAACTGCTCCGCGTGGGATTTTGAATTGGGGATAATTACACATCTCCCAATTCCACTTTTGTGGCCATACCCGGAACGATATGTCTTGAAAAAATCGTGTAATTTTGAGATATTTAATTCGGATTTAATGGAAAATATACGAAACCTGCGAAAGACACTTCTCTTTTTTCTTTTCATAAGTTTTTATCTGATGATTCAGACGGCTTCCGGTCAGGGAGTTTCCGGTACCATAATGGATGTGAACGGTGAACCTGTCCCTTTTGCCACAGTTTATGTGCAGGAGTTACACAAGGGCACAACGGCTAATGAGGAGGGGTTGTTTCAGTTGTCGCTGCCAGCCGGTAGTCACAATTTGCGTTTTCAATATTTAGGTTATAAAACAGTAAGCAAGCAATTTGAGGTTGATGATGCTTACCTGGATGTATCGATTGTTCTTGAAGCACAGCAATACATGTTGCCTGCTGTGATTGTCACAGCCAGCGGTGAGGACCCGGCGTATTCCATTATGCGGCAGGCCATCGGGATGAGTCAGTATTACCTGAACCAGGTGTCGGCTTATTCCA
>SKOK01000294.1 GCA_007120085.1 Bacteroidales bacterium
TATAATGAAGAAAGCCATGCAAGAATCCTTGAGCTGCAATCAGGATATGAATTAATGATAAAAGACAAAGAAAATGAACTGCTTCGAAAGGCTGCTGAAATATATGAAAGTGAAAAACAATTATCACAAAAAAAGGAAAGCATACTCAGATTGCGAATTCTTTTCCTGATCATTTCCGTAATTGCAATTGCCATACTGGCTTTCTTTTTCATTGTGCTTTACAACATGAAGCAAAAAACGCTCCGGCAGAGCAAGGAGCTGTTTGCAAAAGAATCGGAACTGGCAGCGATGAAACTGGACAACCTGGAAAAACAAAACAACCACCTTGAAGACATGTTGTTTGCGGAGGATGAGATCAGGAAATTACAACAGAACAGCATTGATCAGAAAAACCATGAATTAACCACCTCGGCCATGTTGCTGGCCAATAAGAATGAAGCTTTTGACAAGCTACGCAAACTGACCTGCGAGCTCAATGACAGCGATGACAAAGATACAGCCGTAAAGGTCAGGGAAATGCTCGGTGAAATTGAGAAACAGGCTGACATTGACCACCAGTGGGATGTGTTTAAAACACATTTCGAATCAATTCATAAGACATTTTTTAATGAATTGCGTCGCCTTTGTGGAAAGCTGACACAGCATGACTTGCAGCTATGCGCGTACATCAGGCTGAACCTGTCGAACAAGGAAATATCAAGACTTATGAACATCACGCATGATTCAGTAAATACGCATCGTTATCGCCTGCGCAAAAAACTGGGGCTCGAGACCGGAACACTGCTGGATGAATTCATTCAAAGCATCGGCAGCTAATCTGCAGCTGTATATTTGCTAATTTGCACATGTCCAGATCAGCCCACCACCACTTCCATCATCTCATCCTCCCGGAGGTAAAGCCCGGCAGTTTCCATGATGTCTTCGGCAGTAATTTCTTTAAGCTCTTTAAGAAAATCTTCATGGTGCGACATATCCAAACCAAACACCAGAAGCTCCTTGTAGCGGGCGGCCTGGGCAAACGGACCGTCAAAAGAACGAAGATAATTGCCTGAAAGATAATTTTTGAGGGTCTGCAACTCCTCCCCTCCAGCAGGAACAGTCCGCAATGCTGCTAATTCTTTATATATCTCCTCAGTGGCAGCCTTGCAAACATCAGTACCAACCTGTGTGCCAATGAAAAAGTATCCGCTACGCACCAGGGAAACAAGGTTCGAATTGATGCCATAAGTGTAGCCTTTGTCCTGCCTGATGTTTTGCATCAGCCTTGACCCATAAAAACCTCCCAGTAATGCATTTGTTATTTTCAGGCGGTGCCAGGCCGGATGGGTGCGATTAACAAGTTGTTTGCCAATTCGAATGGCCGACTGCAAAGCGCCTGGCATATCCAGGTTCATCTTGCGGCTGCCCGATGAAAGCATACGGTACTCGGGAGACCTGGCAACTTCGGGTTGCCGCCAGCCAACATTACCCAACCCTTCGCTGATCAGGCTGGAGATACCTTTGGGGGGTTGCCCCGATACCACACAAAAAGCGTTTCCCGGATGAAACCAGTTCGCATGGAATTCCTGCAAATCCTTTCGTTCAACCTTTTCAAAGTCATCCGTCCGGACACGGTAACCATAAGGATGGGACTCTCCATACACCATCTCATTAAAATAGGTCATAGCAAGATGTTGCACTTTTTTTTGGTTAACAACATGGATATGCTGCTGGTTTTTCAGGTATGTGTGCATCTCTTCCTCCGGGGAAACAGGTTCCCTGACGATCTCACAAAAAAGTCTGAAAGCAGCTTCGAAATGCTTCTTAAGCACAAACATGCTCACTGACACAATGTCCTTCTGGGCTTCAATGTGCAGGTGCGCACTGTAAAAGTCCAGCAGCTCGTTGATTTGCTCACGTGTTTTTCTCTTAGTCCCCGAACGCAGCAGATTGCCCGTGGCAAAAGCAACCAGTGGCTTCAACTGATAAAAACTTCCGGCAAAGAAAACCAGCTCAAGCTTAAGGATCTCCTCGGTACCACCCTCCAGGTAATACACTGGCAGCCCATTGCCCAATCGGTCAGCTTTGGGATTTATTAATGAGAGCTCGGTGGTTAGCCTCACCGGCGGCATGACTTTTCGGTTTACCATCTCAGCTTGTGCTTTGGTGATGTGATCTTTACAAAAATAAACATTTCTTTTTGTTTGGTTATGCCTGCATGATACGATTGCATGGCGCTACAAACGGGGATATCTTAATAAACAAAAGAAAGCACCTTCTACCCCTCTTGAACACAGTAGTGAAGGACGTTTGCATTTTTTTCTGAGAAAATTTCACCGGCCACGCGCTGAATATCTGCAGACGTCACCTTAAACCATGCATCCACCTGGCGATTCAACAAATCCGCATCCCCCATCAACTCGTAATAAGCCAGGTTCATCGCCTTGGCCAGCATGTTGCTTTCGGTAAAAACATGGCTCGCTTCAACCTTGTTTTTTACTTTCTGAAGCTCTCTCTCGCCAACCCTTTCATTCACAAGAAGCGATGCTTCCGCCCACAAGGCATCTTCGGCCTCCCGCAAGTCAATACCATGCTTCGTTTTTCCCGTAATGATAAGCAGGCCAGGGTCAAGCTGACCTGTTACATATGCATTTACCTCGCTAAAATACTTTTTATCATGCACCAGCTTGCCGTTTAACCTTGCAGACTCGCCATTGGCAAGCAGATCGCTGATCAGGTCAGCAGAATGAAAGTCAACATGTGATCTGCCACACATGTGAAATGCCAGGTAAATCTGGTTTTGCGGCACATCACGAAACACTGTCATGCGCCTTTCCTCCTGCTGATCAGGCTCCCGGGGAAGCTTACGCTTGTTGTACTCACCCGGCCGGATTCCTCCAAACCATTTTTCTGCAAGCCTGAATACATCTTCCGGGTCCACATTTCCGGACACTGAAAGTATTGCATTTGCCGGGTGATAAAATCTGCTGAAAAAAGCCTTCACTTCATCCAGACTGGCATTATGGATGTGATCAATGCTAGCGCCAATGGTTGACCAGCGATACGGATGCACCTTGTATGCAAGCGGTTGCAGCAACAACCAGGCATCGCCATAAGGCTGGTTAAGATAAGACTGGCGATACTCTTCGGTGACGACTTTTTTCTGGATGGAAAGCTTTTCATCAGATAATGCAAGTCCAAGCATCCTGTCGGACTCAAGCCAAAATGCAACTTCAATATTTTGCGCCGGCAATGTCAGGTAGTAATTCGTGATGTCGTTGGTTGTGAATGCATTATTTTCACCACCTGCAAACTGTAGCGGGCGATCATAGGAAGGTATGTTTACAGACCCTTCAAACATAAAGTGCTCAAAAAGGTGGGCAAAGCCCGTCCGGTCAGGATGCTCATCACGCGCACCTACATCATACAAAACGTTTACGGCAGCCATCGGGGTGGCATCGTCACGGTGCACCAGCACCTTCAGGCCATTTGATAATATGTGTTTCTCAAAATTTACCATGGATCAAGAAAAGTGGTTTGGAGTTTAGAGTTTGGAGTTTGGAGTTTAGGGTTTGGAGTTTGGAGTTTGGAGTTATATGTTTTTGGTTGCTAGTTACTCATTACTGATTTATAACTTTGTTCGTCTCACCACCATCGACAATCGAAAATCGTCAATCGATAATCGATAATCGATGTTATCGCCAGTTAAAAACATCTTCCTTGCTTACGGGTCTGCGGTGCTCCAGCCACTCAAAATTTTGCAGCAGCCTTTGATCGGCTGGCAGTTCATCGGGAGGGAAAAGGGTTGATTCAGGCTGGCGAACAAATTGAATTCCGGTGATTTCATTTCCATCAACAAAGATTACGATATTGGATGAAATGCCCTTGTTTATTCCAACCAGCTCGCCATCCTCTTCCCGAAGGAAAAATATGGTTTCGCCGTTGCCATCCACATCTATGCGCCATAGGGCGTTATCGCGGAAATGGCCTGTCATGGTTCGCCCTTTCATCTGGTTAAACCCCAGCGTATCCACCTCGGCAATGATAAAGGCTGCATCATTAAGCTGAAGCGACTGCACGGCATCACCTGTTGTTTTTACTTCGATGTTTCGGGCAGTAAGCTGATACATTTCAGTCCAGAGCACCGGATTGTGAAACATGTATATCGTAGAATCAGCCGTATCATACACGATGGAATCGCTCAACCCCTGCAGGTCTGAACGGTAAAACCTGGCTTTGTGATAGGCATAAAGCCGGCGCTGGTCGGTTTCTTCAAAGTAAACTGATTTTAGTGTATCGGCATGCATAAAAAGAGAGTCATTATCGGCGATCATGGTTAACAAAGCGTCTTGCGTAACAATCGAAAGCCCTTCTTTTTCAAAATGCTCTGCAAAATGCCCGGTGATAATTACATTTTCGATGCTGTCGCGGATCAGCACATTGTTGATGGCCTTGCCATAGCCGGCATTGCGATCATAAAACACCGAATCTCCCGTCATTGATTGCTCCCTGTTTGTAAAAAAGGCATCACGACTAAACCTGGCAATATCATTCCTTGTGTCGTACCAGCCGTTGCGGCAAAAAATGGTGTTTTCTTCACTGGTAATGGTTGTAGGGCCAAAGAACCAGGCAACCTCCGTCCCGGTATTATACATCAGGGTGTCTGATTCCATCACATATTCAGGGTTGACGAGCAGCACATTTTCCCTGAAGAAAAATTCTTTTTCGTCAGCACGATAAAATCCCCATACGCTGGTGAGTTCATTTTCAGCATCGATGATCCGCCCACCGTCGATATAATTGGCGGTATTGGCTTCGAGGTCGTATTCAAGGTAATCGGTATAAAGCATCATCTGGGGGTCTGTCATCAGCACATTGCCGGTAAGCTCAGCCCAGCGGCGGTTGCCGTCATAAAATAGTTCATCTCCATAAATGGTCACTGTATCGCTGACCAGGATTTTTATATTACTGAAGGCACGCAGGCTGTTATCGTTGGAATAAAGGTATGCACTGTCGCAATACATGCGGGTATCTTCGTGCGTAAATACGACATCGCCCCGCAGTCGGCGAACGTCTTCACCAAGCTGCCGGTCAAATGAGGCACTTTTTGCCCGCCAGTCGATAGGAGTTGATTCATCCTGTGAAAACCCAACAAATGAGCTCAGCAAAAAGGCAGCAAAGATCAGGCTGAAAAACAACTGACGTATCGTTTTCACAAAAAAGGAATTATGATTTGCGCCGCCCATTACCTTACCCCTGGTATTAATTTATATTTTAGATAACGCAATACGGCTGTAATCATTGTTATGCCTTCTTGTTGTAATCCGGCATGCTGAAATAGTTGTCTATCTCGCGTTTCATTACCGGTGTGAGCAACAAAATGGCGATCAGGTTGGGTATGGTCATAAAAGTGATCACCATGTCCACAAAGTTCCAAACCAGCTCGAGTCCCCAGATTGAACCAAGGAAAACAAATACGGCATATACATAATAGTATTTTTTGATGGCTTTAAAGCCAAACATATACTGTGCCGCACGTGAGCCATAATATGACCATGCAATGATTGTTGAGAAGGCAAACAACATAAGGCCACCGGCAATGATATGGGAAGCCATGAACCCAATGTTGATCTTGTCGAGACCGATCTGGAATGCGAGCACGGTCAGTGAAACACCCGCTTCAGCATCGGCGTGCGACCACGCACCTGTCATGACTATCACGATGGCTGTCAAGGTACAAATGAACAATGTATCAATGAAGGGCTCGAGGCTTGCTACCAGGCCTTCGCGCATTGGGTACTTCGTTTGTGCAGCTGCGTGTGCCATTGCCGCTGACCCCTGGCCGGCTTCGTTGGAAAAGAGACCGCGTCGCACACCCATTGTAAGCGTAAGGATAAAAGCTGAGCCGGCAAAACCTCCTGCAGCCGCCGTTCCGGTAAAGGCATCAGTTACAATCATTCTTAGCGCAGGCAGCAGGTTTTCAATGTTCAAAACAACCACAAGCAGTGCAGCAAGGAAATAAACCAGTGCCATAAACGGAACAAGCCTGGAGGTCACTTCGGCAATGCGTTTCAACCCTCCCACAACGATAAGCAAAACGAGACCGGCAATTACCAGACCGGCAATCCAGTGAGGAATGTTATATGTAGAGTTTAAGATGTCTGTCATCGAATTACTTTGCGCCATGTTCCCGGTACCCATCGAACACAATACCGCTGCACCTGCAAATATGATCGCAAGGGTTTTGGCATGTTTGCCCAATTTATCTTTCAGGCCATATTCCATGTAGTACATCGGGCCGCCTGAAACTGTGCCATCCGGGTTGAATCTCCGGTACTTGAGACCCAGTGTACATTCAACCATCTTGAGCATCATTCCAAAGAAACCTGTAACCCACATCCAGAAAATTGCACCAGGGCCACCCCAATAAATGGCCAGCGCCACACCTACGATATTTCCTGTTCCTACGGTAGCCGATAAAGCAGTGGTCAACGCCTTAAAGTGATTGACATCGCCGGCTTCACCCTTTTTTGTAAACCTTCCGGCCAGGATGGCAAAGGAATGCCAGAACCTTCTCACATGCAAAAACCTAAACTTGAAGGCAAAGTAAACCCCTGTAGGCACCAGCAGAATGAGGAGCAAATATCCCCCTACGAAACCATTATACCAGGAAATAACATTATTAAGGCCATCCAGGAAAGCAGAGCCCATCGAGCTTAAAACCTCTTCAGTGCCTGCAGCCACTTGATCTTGAGATTCTGACATAGAACAATTTGTTTAATATTAGTAAATCAATTAGTTAACAGGCCAGCCAAACAGCCTGAGTCAATATTATCTTCATTAATTTGAATGCTCCGTTCCGCCATCAACCGGCCCGATAAAGCCAAGGCTATTCAAAAGAATCAGGGCTATGGCCACTGGGGCAATGAACTTGAGCAGGAACATCAGGACACCAAAAATCCTTACCTTTAGCAACCCTTTGTTAGAAAGCTCATCCTTAAAGTCTGCGTCCTTCATATACCATCCCACAAACAGCACGATCATGAGTCCGCCAAGCGGCAACAAAAGGTTTGACGCAGTGTAGTCGAGCAGGTCAAAAATACTCAAGCCGGTAATCGTAAGGCCTTTGAGCGGGCCGAACGACAGTGTGCAAAACAGGCCAACAAAAGTAGCTGCGAGGGCTGACATGATGGTGGCTTTGCGGCGCGACATTTTCAATTCCTCAGTCATATAGGCGACAACTACTTCCAGGATGCTGATGGATGAAGTAAGTGCAGCAATGGATAGGAGGACGAAAAATATGATGGCAAAGAAATACCCTCCAGGCATTTGCTGGAATATACCGGGTAATACATTAAAAATCAAGCCCGGTCCACCTGCAGGGTCCACCCCAAATGCAAACACGGCCGGGAATATGGCCACACCTGCAAGTATGGCAATCAGGGTGTCGGCCATGGACACTTCAATTGCCAGGTTACCCAGTTTGTTTTTCTTCTGAATGTATGATCCATAAGTTATCAACGTTCCCATGCCAATGCTCAGCGAAAAGAAAGCCTGCCCAAGTGCCGCCAGCAAAACACTGGAATCAACAGCTGAGAAATCAGGTTTGAACAAAAAACTCAGACCTTCAACCGCACCAGGAAGCGTAATCGACCTGATTGCCATAATTATGAGCAACAAAACCAGGAAAGGCATCAGAATTTTGGCATATCTCTCAATGCCTTGCCGCACCCCCGACATGATGATCCACACTGTCATGAACATAAATATGAGCTGCCAGAGAATAGGACGGAATGCCTGCGTGTGAAAGGCGTTAAACATCTGCTCAATCTCACCGGATGACTTTCCGGCAAATGAATTACTTATAGCCTTGACAATGTACTCCAATGTCCAGCCCGCAATGGTGCTGTAAAAAGCGAGTATCATAAAAGCGGCGATGATGCCCATCACACCTACAAAATACCAGGGTTTTCCGGGCGCCAGCCGCTTAAACGAACCCAAGGCGTTGCGCTGCCCCCGACGGCCAATCACAAACTCTGAAAGCATCACCGGGATGCCAAGCATCAGGATAAAACCAAGGTATATCAATAAAAAAGCGCCCCCCCCACTCTCTCCGGCTATGTAAGGAAAGCGCCAGATGTTTCCTAAACCAATTGCTGAACCCGCAGCTGCACATATAATGCCAAAGCGACTGCTAAAGCCATCACGGCCTTCATTTCCAAGGGATGTCATAAACGATATAGTTACAATGCAATATCATACAAAAAGACCAAAAATATAAAATAATGTGCAAAACCCAACAAACTATATCATTTTTTGATCATAAATAGTTTTACTTCAAAATTAATAGCACTGAAAAAATCAATCACAAAATTTTTTAATTGTTATTTTTGTATATTTGTCCATATTTTAAACCTTAATATATGTTTTTTAATCCAATTAAAGACTGGCTGTATTACAGCAAAGGGCAGCGCATGGGTATCAGTGTGTTGTTGTTGCTGATTATCGCAACACCTGTTGTTACCGGGATTGTAAAACGGATGAACACGCCAGGACCCCTTGATAAGGAAGCATTTTTAGCCGAAGTTGAATTGCTGCAGCACAAGATGATGATGGCTGCAGAGTCTGATGCCAAAGCAAAAACCAGAGTGGAAGCAAATACGGCAGCTGACCGTCAAGCCACCCGGCAACGACCAGAACTCAGGCCTTTTGCATTTGACCCCAACACACTCTCCGCTGAAGAATGGGACTCGCTGGGGATGCCAAGACATATCAGCAGATCCATAAGGAATTTCCTCGCGGCCGGGGGTTCGTTCAGGTTCAGGGAAGATCTGCGCAGAATCTACCTGCTGGAAGACTGGATGTATGAGGAGCTCGAAGCCTATATCGAATTACCAGCACGACCTTTGCAAAAAACTGCGGGAAACAGCAGCTCATCCGCTTCAGGCGAAAAGAAAGGCGATTCCGGACCCCTGGTGGCAGCAGCGAGAGATGCCAACAACCCGACAGGATCAAACCCGTATAAAAAGACGGACCATGTGATCCACGTGGCAGAACCCTTGTTAGTAAATCTAAACTTGGCAGACACCACCGAACTACAAAAAATCAGGGGGATTGGCCCGGCTTTCAGCAGACGCATCGTCGGTTACAGGAATCTGCTCGGAGGCTTCATCAACACTGAGCAGCTGCTGGAGGTATTCGGCCTCGACAGCACAAGATTTGAAGCCATCAGGGAGTTTGTAACCACTGATACAATGCATGTCAATAAAATAAACCTTAACACCGCCGACTATGCCGAATTAATACGTCATCCTTACATCAACCGCCAGACAGCAAATGCCATCCTGAAATTCCGTGATCAACACGGGCCATATTCAGAAATCAATGAACTATCAAAATCATACCTGATTGATAGCAAAACCATCGGACGCATAAAACCCTATCTGTATATAGAAGATCCTTAATCATCAAACCAATAAAAACCCATCAGGCAAATGCCGGACAATGATTTTGGTTATGAGAAAGGGTGCGCATTATGAAAAAAATGTTAATTTTGACGCCCGTTTCGATACACCAAACAGTTTATAAATGTTAGAGCAAATCAAACAACTCTACCCTTTGCCATTTAAGTTTCTCGACAGTTATGATGTTGAAGACAAAAACATTTTTTTCGGACGCGAAGAAGAAACAGAAGCGCTCAACATTAAAGTTTCAGAAAACAGGATCACGCTGGTATATGGCTTGTCTGGCAGCGGAAAGACCTCCCTGGTAAATTGCGGACTCGCAAACAGACTAGGGAAAGAGGAATGGGAGCAATTCATCATACGCAGGGATGGCAACTTCATCAAAAGCATGGCCGGCGCAATTAATAAAACCGCCAACTCCCCCATTAATCACAAAATTGAAACTCCGGAAGAATTTAAGAAAGCATGCAGGCATGTGTTTTTCACAAACAACAAATCACTGTTTTTTGTCTTTGATCAATTTGAAGAACTATTCATATTTGGTGACAAGGAAGAAAAGGAAAGCTTTGCGAAAATCATTGAGACGTTCAACTAAAGTCACTTAAACCTGCGCTTTGTCTTTGTTTTACGCGAAGAGTTCCTTGCACGAATGACAGAACTTGAGAAAACAATCCCCTCGATTTTTTCATGCAGGATGCGGGTTGAAACTATGACACCTGACAAAGCAAGGGAAACGATTGAAAAACCTTGCAAGTTTTACGGCATTAAACTTGAAAAAGGCTTTGCAGATGCGGTGCTCAACAACCTGAACAAGGTGTCAAACGAGTTGGACCTGGCTTATTTGCAGTTGTACCTGGACAGGGTTTATCAATTGGCGCTTAGTGAAAATGATGACAATGAGGCTACGTTGTATTTCCATCGCAAATTGCTTGAACAGACCGGAAACATGTCTGATCTGCTTGGCAGGTTCCTGGATGAGCAAATCGGTCAGTTCCGGGATAAGGAAAAAGTCACAGTCGTTCTTAAGAGCCTGGTATCGGACAAAGGCACAAAACGCCAGATGACGATCAGCGAGATTACCGGCTACCTTGAAAGCAGGGGGCAGGGAATTGAAGAGAACTTGCTCCTGGATATCATCAGGCGCCTGATCAATGTTCGGATATTGCACGAAAAAGATCATAATGAACGATTCGAATTGCGCCATGATGTCCTGGCAACAAAGATTTATAAAAAAATTACCTCTGTTGAAAAAGAACAACTTGAAATATCCCAAATGCTTGATACCGCATGGTACAATTACACCAAAAGAAACCGGCTGCTAACTGCCGAAGACCTTAGCTATATTGCGCTGTATGAAGATCGGATGTTTTTTTCGGAAGACCATAAAACCTTAATCAACAAAAGCAAAAATCAGCTGTACAAAGCGAAAAAACAAAAACAAAAAATCACTGCGGCCTTTTTGGCTGTTTTGCTGCTTGTTTTGACGGTTTTTTCCACATGGGCGCTCTTTGAAAAAAACAAAGCCGAAAGAAACGAAATGATGTTCAGGGCAGGTTATTTCAATTCCCTTGCAAACAAAGAAGAAGCAATAGACCCCACAAGAGCTCTCCGCCTCGTGGAATATGCACACAGCCTGCATCCCCATGAAAACATCACCCGGAACCTGCACCGGATTTATGCAAGCAATAGTTTCTACACGCAAATCCTGCATCTTCCAAATCCCCCTTACGACATCCTGGCTATGAGCCTTGCACCCGATGGGCAGTCACTGATTACCGGTCATTGGCAGGGAAAGTTAAAGCACTATGACACACAGGGCAACCTGATAAGAGAGTTCATTGGTCATAAGGAATATGGCAACTTAACATCCGTCAGCTTTTCACCTGACGGGAAGCTCATCTTGTCGAACTCTTTTGATGGCAAAATGATACTGTGGAGTCATGAAGGAGAAATGCTTAATATCCTTGAAGAGCCAGACTTCATCAGACACGATGGTTCCATAAACCTCGGTGCCGAAAATATTTTTCACCATTCAAGCTTTGCCCCGGATGGCAAAGCCATTGCAGCATCCGACACCCGCAATGGCTTTCTGCGCTTTTATGACCTGAAAGGTGAAATCATCGGAAGCGTAAGTGTGCCCGATTTAACATCGTATGACTTCTTATCAGGAACAAAAATCATCTCAAGTACAATAAATGGCACAATCCAGACCCATGACATTTCCGGGAAACGGGTGTCCGGTTTCAGTGCAGCACCCAATTCAAGGCACGTGGCGGCATCACCCAGTGGCTTTCATATTGCAGTCGCAGCTGGCAACACCATCCACCTGTTTGATGCAGATGGGAACAAAAAGGAAGAGATGACACGCCCTTCCGGACGCATCACTTCCATCGGTTTTTCTAAAGACGGCAACTACATTATTGCAACCACAACTGATAAAAAAGCCATCATGTGGCATATTTCAGGCCGCAAGGTCGCAGAACTCAGAAACCAGCAAAACATCCTGGCAGCAACAATATCTGCAGACAACCACAGCATTTACGCTGCCACATATTACGGCATCGACAGGTATGAAGTATCAGGAAAACTATTGCATTATACAGCAATTGATGCACTGCCATCATCGCAAAACCACTGGATAACAAGCGCTGACAGTGGTGATTTCTTTTTGATGGTCCTGGAAAACAAGGCATATGTTTTCGATAATAATGCAAATATTGTTGCAACAATTGACAATAAGGGCAAGGTGGCCGACGTGTTTGGCGGCAGGGTGGTAAATCGCAGCAGGGGCGCGTTCAGTGCTTGCGAACAATATGTCATATTGAGCTTTGGAAGCCATATTGCAGGCATTTATGACTTTAAGGGTAACCTGATCAGGGAAATAAACGCCCATAATCCAGGTTCATACATCAACGACATTGCCATCTCTCCCGAAGGCAATTATGTGCTGACCGCCTCACAAGACTCAACTGCTGCCCTGTGGACAATGGACGGGCAAATCGTTTCAAGATTAAAACACCCCGACTGGGTCACAGCAGTTGCGTTTTCGCATAACAGCCAATACCTGCTTACAGGTGACAGGTCAGGCACAA
>SKOK01000075.1 GCA_007120085.1 Bacteroidales bacterium
CTGCTGAAAAATGCCGTCAAATACACCGATAGAGGGAAGGTGTCATTTGGGTTTTCCGAAAATAATGATTGCCTTGAGTTTTATGTAAAAGATACGGGCATTGGCATTCCTGCCAACAGGTTAGAATCCATATTCGACCGTTTTGTGCAGGCTGACAACACCTCCGTTGAGGGAGCTGGCCTTGGCCTGGCCATTGTGAAGGCCTATGTGGAGATGCTTGGTGGCCGCATATGGCTGGAAAGTGAATGCGGCGTTGGTTCAGAGTTCAGGTTTACCCTGCCTCTCATTTAATGGAAATGATTGCCTGGTTATTGTTGATATGCACAGGCAGGTGCTGTTGATTTGCATCAAAGCAATCATCAAATTACAAAACATCTCTGCCATGCGTATAACATCCGGATGAAATAAATCACTACCGGGCTAAACCTGGGTTTAGCGCCCGGTAGCAACCGGCCGAAGTCCTGATTGCAGGATATTCTAAAAGGAAGCAGTTTAATTCAAAGGATTGGCTACCATTTTGGCCTCAAAGTCAAACACCACCGTAAAATCCAGCGGGGCCTCGCTGAAGTTAGCTTCGTAATGCAGCATGAAACGATGCGGCGGGTTGGAAGCCAGGTCGTCCAGCTTTTCAACACCGGCTTGCTCAAGGCTCAGGGCCGTTGGCGTATCAACCAGGTCGGCAAGCACATATTCTCCCATGAGAATAATCGCCGTTTTGCCAGTGCCATCCGGATTGGAAACATAGAGCGAGCCACTCTCCAGCTTCTGCCCCTCGATCTCAGCCAGGTCCTTTAACCAGAAGTCTGCCTTTGTGATCACTACCTCCTTGATCTTGTTGCCATAGTCATCAATCAGGTCAACGTCTTCTGCAAGGTCGATCAGTTGTGAGTTAGCGTAAGACGCAACATTGGCATCAACGACAAACTCCTCGCTGAATTCAAAAGTTTCCGTAACATCGAGTAAATCTTCGTCACAGGCATTGATCATAAACAGGCCAAAAACGGCTAAAAAAAGAATTCCAAACTTTTTCATGAGTTGTTTTGTTTTGGTTTGTAAGTGTGAAGGTAGTAATTATTTTGTTTCGATCTTTTCCCATTTAAAAAAAACATCAATTTTTTGAAAAAATGCGTCATTTTATAAGAATTTCTATTGTTATGAAGAAAAAATGAAGTGAAAATGTGCCATAAATCGTTGCCAAATATTAATTTTACACAATGGAAAGCAGTCACTTTTGACAGCTAAATGATTAAAAAAAGAAGCATGAAGCGTTTAATCTCCCTATTTTTATTTGCTGCGCTTTTGGCAGGTTTTAGCAGTTGTGCCGGTGGCTTGCGCAAGGATGCAGATGCGGTAGTATCAGTGAGCATTTTACCACTTGAGTATTTTATTTACAGGCTGACAGATGGCCATCTTGAGGTGAATGTGATGGTTCCGCCGGGAGCCAGTCACGCCACCTATTCACCCACCACCGCCCAGTTCAGAAAGCTGTCTGATTCGGGTATTTATTTTCGCATTGGCCATCTGGGCTATGAGCAAGCCTGGATAGGCAGGTTGCAGGAAATCAATCCGGAGATGATGGTCGTCAACCTGTCAGAAGGCCTGGAGCTGATCCGTGGTGAGGAGATTGACCACGGTGACCATGTGCACGAAGGGGGTATTGATCCGCACATATGGATGTCGCCTGCGGTGATGCTTGGGGTGCTGCCCGAAATTAAAAATGCCATTTCAGAAACCTATCCGGAGCTGGCAGAGCAAGTGGAAGTTAATTATGCGCGTCTTTATGGTGACCTGACCAGCCTGGATCAAGAGATGCGGGCAGTTACGGCTTCCCTGGGGCAAAAGCGCTTTATGATCTTTCATCCGGCGCTGACCTACCTTGCACGCGATTACGGCCTGGAGCAGATTTCCGTGGAAAGGGGAGGCAAGGAACCCTCTCCGGCAATGTTAACCCACATTATCAGGCAGGCCCGGCAGCACGATATCCCCGTCATATTTATTCAGCAGGAGTTTGACCTGCGCAGCGCGCAGCTGATCAGCCAGGAAACCGGCGCGGCATTGGTGCAGATCAACCCCCTGGCTTATGAATGGTTCGAGAGCATGCAGGAGCTGATGCAGGTTTTTAAAACACATTTGCAATGAGCAAAGCTTTGGTCGCATTACAAAACGTAAGTACGGGTTATTTGTCGGATACCGTTTTGAAGAACGTAAACCTGGACATTTTTCCGATGGATTTTATTGGTGTGCTGGGCCCGAATGGCGGCGGAAAGACAACCCTGATGAAGGTTGTGCTGGGCTTGCTGCCCGTGTTTTCAGGGAAGGTGCTGTTCCCGTCAGGAAGGCCTGCAATGGGCTACCTGCCACAGGCCTCGCAGATCGACAAATCCTTTCCAATCACGGTGAAGGAGCTGGTTAGCTCCGGCCTGAGAGACAGAACGCCATGGTTCCCATATCCCGGCATTGCCCAGCGGCGCAGCTTACAAGGAATGCTGGAAGAAGCAGGGCTCTTGCCACTGGCCTCCAGGCCCATTGGCGAGCTCAGCGGCGGACAGCTGCAAAAAGCTTTGCTCTGCCGCGCCCTGATCAATAAACCCAAGCTGCTTATCCTTGATGAACCCAACACACACGTTGACAAACAGTTTGAACAGGAGCTTTACAAGTGGTTGCAGGACCTCAATAAGGAGATGGCCATCCTGCTTGTATCGCACGACATCGGAACCATTACGCCAATGGTAAAAACCATCGCCTGTGTAAACGAAACCCTCCACTATCATCCATCCAACCAGTTAACTGAAGAAGTGATGCGGGTATATAACTGCCCGGTGGATGTGATCGCCCACGGCCCGATTCCGCACCGCGTTCTAAAATCGCACGACCATGATGAGTGATCTTCTTTCTGTTTTTGAATACCAGTTCTTTCGCCAGGCAATGCTTGCCGCCATCCTCATCAGCATGCTCGCTGCGATGGTTGGCACTTACATTGTCTCGCGAAAAATTGTCTTTATCAGCGGTGGGATCACACACGCCTCTTTTGGCGGGATTGGGATGGCGTATTTCTTTGGCCTTAATCCGTTTGTTGGCGCCGCTGTGTTTGCCGTGCTCACGGCCACTGGCATAGAGTGGATATCACAAAAGGGAAAGGTTCGGGAGGATAGCGCCATCGCCATCCTTTGGTCATTGGGCATGGCCGTTGGCATTATATTTGTTTTTTTGACACCCGGCTATGCTCCCAACCTGATGAGCTTCCTTTTTGGAAGCATACTCTCGGTAGGAATGACAGATATATACCTGCTGGTTGGTTTCCTGCTGGTCATTTTGTTGTGTTTTGCCGTCTTTTTCAGGCCGATACTTTACACCGCCTTTGATCCCGAGTTTGCAAAGGTGATGGGCGTGCCGGTAGCGGCCTTCCGCTATTTGATGGCCATCATCATTGCCCTGTCGATCGTGATCAGCATACGCTCCA
>SKOK01000287.1 GCA_007120085.1 Bacteroidales bacterium
CTGAGAGATTCTTCACTATCGTTCAGAATGACAGGGGGCTCCGAACCAGCAACCAGTAACCACAAATTAGAAATTAGAAATTAGAAACCATAAATCAGAAACCCATAAATAATTGACAGCTTTATGAAAACCAGACCACGTTTATCATTCTGGCAGATATGGAACATGAGCTTTGGCTTTCTGGGCATACAGTTTGGCTTTGCCCTTCAGAACGCCAATGTCAGCCGGATATTTGAAACCCTTGGCGCACAGGTTGAAGCCATTCCCATTTTATGGATCGCAGCACCGGTGACCGGCTTAATCGTTCAGCCCATCGTTGGGTATATGAGCGACAACACCTGGACACGTCTGGGCCGCCGCCGCCCGTACTTTCTATTTGGTGCCATCGGGGCTTCCATTGCCCTGATCCTGTTGCCAACGGCGCCTTTGCTGTGGATTGCCGTGGGGATATTCTGGATACTGGGTGCCAGCATCGACATGTGCATGGAGCCCTTCAGGGCGTTTGTGGGCGATATGTTGCCTCCCGATCAGCGCAACAAAGGCTTTGCCATGCAAAGCTTCTTCATTGGCACGGGCTCAGTTGTGGCCTCGATGTTGCCCTGGATCTTAACAAACCTTGCCGGTGTAGCCAACACCGCCGCTGAAGGCCAGGTGCCACCATCAGTGCGCATGGCATTCCTTTTAGGCGGTGCCGTGTTCTTTGTTGCCGTGCTTTGGACGGTGACACGCACACGCGAATACACGCCAAAACAGCTTCGTGAGTTTGAAGAGCTTGAAAAAGGAGCCGAACGTGTGGCACAAGACCATAAGTCTGGTGAACTGCTGCCATATACCCGTTTCAGCAGGCCCTCCCTCCTGTGGATTGTGCTGGGTGCGGTGCTGACTTTTCTCGTTTACCGGTATGACTTCATCAGAAGCGACTTGTACATCCTTACTTTTGGATTTATGATATTTGGCACCATCCAGGCCATTGCCGGCTCGCTCATCAAAAGAAAGAAAACAGACAATGGTTTTGTGACGGTAATCAACGACCTGTTCAGGATGCCCAAAACGATGGGGCAGCTTGCCGTGGTGCAGTTTTTCAGCTGGGTGGGCTTGTTTACCCTCTGGACCTTTGGCACGCCTGGCGTTACCAGCCACCATTACGACATGAAACTGCAGCCTTCACACGTGGCCATCCTGGTGGAAACTGCCAACAGGATGGAGCAGGAGGCTCATCCCGACTGGAGCCACAGGTTGCCAGCCATCCGGCAGGACCTCGACATGTACACCGAGGCCATTGGTGAAGGTGCTGAGCAAGTGGTTTCTTCGATGCGCGTGGTGAGGTTCTTTCAGCAGCACGCCGACAAGGTTAACCTCGAACCGCAGGTTAGGGAACAGCTGCTGCACATCGATGAAGAATATAATACAGGGGCAAACTGGGTGGGGGTGTTGTTTGCTGTTTACAATGGCTTTGCAGCACTCATTGCCTTTCTGCTGCCCGTGATCGCACGGCGCACCAACCGGCGCTACACACACGCCATGGCCCTGTTGATGGGTGCAGCCGGCTACCTGTCCATACTGCTTGTGCCCAATCCCTACTGGATTGTGCTGTCGATGCTCGGAGTGGGCGTGGCCTGGGCCAGCATCCTGGCCATGCCATACGCCATCCTGACAGGTTCGCTGCCTTCACATAAAATGGGTACCTATATGGGTCTGTTTAACATCTTTATCGTGGTGCCGCAAATTGTCGCAGCCAGCATCCTTGGGTCGTTTATCAGTATCGTGGCGCCCGGGCAGCCTATCTTTGGACTCGTATTTGGCGGCACCTCCCTGGCTATCGCTGCCGTGATGATGATATTTGTGGTGCACGATCCCGATGAACAGCTCATTAAGAAGCTAAGGGGACAAAGGACTTAATGGGCTTGGGGAAATCAGGCATTTTGGTATAGAATGAATGGATTTTTTTATAAATATGATTGATTATGGAAAGAAGTAGTGGAATATTGTTGCACGTGACATCATTGCCAGGAGAATATGGCATTGGTACGATGGGCAAGGAGGCTTTTGAATTTGTGGATTTTTTGGTGGCAGCAGGCCAGAAGCTTTGGCAGATCCTGCCGCTTGGGCATACGGGTTATGGCGATTCGCCTTACCAGTGCTTTTCTGCTTTCGCAGGAAACCCTCTTATCATAGACCTTCAGAAGCTGGTTAAAAGCGGCCTTCTTACCGAAGAGGATCTGCCTGAAGAAGAACATTTTCCGGACGACAACGTAGATTACGGCAAGGTTTTTCACTACAAGTACAAGCTGCTTGGCAAGGCTTTTGACCGCTTCCGGAAAAGCGGCGACAGGGCCCTGAAGCAGCAGTTTGAAACTTTTTGCAAGGCCAGCAAGCCATGGCTTGAAGATTATGCCATCTTTATGGCATTGAAGGATCACCACCAGGGCAGGCCCTGGCAGGAATGGAGTGAGCAGATCAAAATGCGTGAGCTGGATGCGCTTGAACGCTATGGCGAGTACCTTGCCAAGGAGATAGAGTTTTACCGCTTCCTGCAATTTGTGTTTTATCATCAATGGCTGGAGCTCAAAGCTTATGCCAATGCACACAACATCAAGATCATTGGAGACCTGCCGCTCTATGTGGCGTTCGACAGTGCTGATGCCTGGGCCAATCCCGAGATCTTTGATTTTGATGATTCGCTGACACCCCGCACCGTGGCTGGTGTGCCACCCGACTATTTCAGCGAGACAGGCCAATTGTGGGGTAACCCCATCTACGACTGGAAATATCTTCAGGAGCACGGTTTTCGATGGTGGATTGATCGCATCAGGGCTAATTTCCTGCTTTATGACATATTGAGGATCGACCATTTCCGCGGCCTTGCAGCTTACTGGTCGGTGCCCTATGGCGAAAAAACCGCTATCAACGGCGAGTGGATCGAAGCACCAGGCACATCAATGCTCAAGGCTGTTTATGACGCCCTGGGAGAAAAGCCCATCATTGCCGAAAACCTTGGTGTCATCACACCCGATGTGGAGGAAATGCGCGAAGCCTTTAAGATGCCAGGGATGAAGATCCTGCAGTTTGCCTTTGATTCCGGCGAGGAGAATGAATTCATCCCACACACTTACGACAAAAACAGTGTGGTTTATACCGGTACGCACGACAACAACACCACCCTGGGCTGGTATCACGAAAGCTCAGAGCAGGACAAGCAGAATGTGCGCAATTATTTTTGCTTTGAAGACAACGACCCTGCCTGGTCATTCATCCGCCTTGCCTTGTCAACCGTGTCAAACATTGCAATTGCCCCCATGCAGGATATCCTTCGCCTCGGTGCAGAAGCGCGAATGAACTTCCCTGGAAAGTCGCCCGGATACTGGAAGTGGCGTTATGAAAAAGAAATGCTTACGGAAAAGCACGCCAAAGATCTGCTGGAGCTTTCCAAAACGTATGGAAGAATATAGGAAATGTGCTGATTTGTAAATGTGCAGATGTGCGAATTATTAGGTTATGAAGTTGTTTTATCGTGATTTCGGGGATGAGGGTTCTTTGCCATTGGTGATCTTGCATGGCTTGTTTGGGATGTCGGATAACTGGGTGTCGATAGCCAGGCGCATTTCTGAAGAGGGTTTTCACGTGTTTGTGCCGGACCAGCGCAACCACGGCCGGTCTGGGCACAGCAATATCCACAATTACGAAGCCATGGTGGATGATTTGCTCGAGTTTTTGGATGAAAGGGGGTTTGAAAAGACATCCCTTCTCGGGCATTCGATGGGTGGCAAAACGGTGATGCAGTTTGCCTTTGATTATCCCGAAAGGGTTGACCGGCTCATAGTGGCAGATATCAGTCCGTTGCCGAGCCGCCACGGTGAGATGCACAAAAAAATCATTGGCAAGCTTTTAGAACTCGATCTCAGGCAGTTCGACAGCAGGCAAGATGCCTTGGATGCGATGATTCCGATCATTGCAAATGACCGGCTGCGGATGTTCCTGCAAAAGAATCTCTACTGGAAAGACCGCGCAAGCCTTGGCTGGCGGATGAACCTTGAGGCCATCAGGGATAACATGCCTGAGATATTCAGGGGAGTTGAATCTGCAGTGCCTTACGAAAAACCTGTGTTGTTTTTGCGTGGCGGGGCATCTGATTACGTAAAAGATGAGCACATTCCCGAAATCAGGAAGTTGTTCCCGCATGCCAGTGTCAGAACCGTCGATGGTGCGAGTCACTGGCTGCACGCTGAGAAACCGGATGCCTTTGCCAAAGAGGTGATGTTTTTCCTTGCGGAATAGGGTTGCTGCGGGCTTTGTGGATTAGAGTATAAACCCTTCCCCCTGGTAGAACTCCAGGATCTTTACCTTGAAAACAAACTCATACATTGATTGGAGCACGTTCACCTCGGCCCGGTGCAGCCTTGCTTTGGCCTCATTGTATTCGAGGGTGCTGACCCTTCCCAGTGTAAAGCCCTCTTCTGCGTAAGTAAAAGATTCTCTGCTGGCCTCCAGTGCCTTGGAGTTGCTGTTGTAGTCCTGGTAAGCAGCCATGGCATCCGCATGCGCCTGGTGTATGACGCGGCTTAAGTTATTCCGGCTCTGTTCGTAGCTGATGCGGGCCTGGTCGAGGTCAATGCGTGCGTGCTGCACCCTGGTACGGGTTTGAAAGCTGTTGAAAATAGGGATGTTTAAGGTGATAAAGGTTGACCTGCTATAGTTTTCGGTGAGCTGGTCAAAGTAGGGGATGGTCTCGAAAAGGGGCTCTTCGTTGCCTTTGCCGGGCAATGCAGGTGGTAACCCGGCATGATGCAGAATCGGCGATGTCTTTTGTCCGTTGCCATTGATTTCCCTTGTGAATGCTTCGGAATACCGGGTTCCCAGGCCGGCAATCAGGCTCAGGGTAGGCACTCTTTCGCCCCTGACGATGGCCAGGTTTCTTTCTGCCATGGTGATCCTGTGCTGTGCAGCCGTGAGTGACGGCTCCACATTGCCGGCTTTTTCAAGGACACTGGCAGGATCCACGATAACCTGTATGGCTTCTATATCCAGTGAAGGTTGTTCGATGGCAAAATCAATGTCCGGATCAAGCTCCAAAAGATGAATCAGTTCAAGGTAAGACAGGTTCAGGTTATTCTGGATGTTTGTATAAATGACCTCCTGTTCGGCTGCCACGGCTTCCATCTCTAAAAGGTCGCGTCGTGACACAGTGCCGCCTTCCAGCAGGATGCTGGTGCGCTCAACCTGCTGGCGGCTGATCTCCAGCTGCTGCGTGGCTACCTCCAGCATATCTTCAAAATAAAGAATCTGTAAATAAGCATTGGCAATGGTAAGGATAAGGTCATTTTCGAGCTTTTCCGTATCATATTTAAAGGCTGTTTGCCGTGCCAGGTTGTACCTGATGTTGTTGATGGTGCGAAACCCGGCAAAGAGTGTCAGGTTGCCTGTTGCAGACATTCTTTGTGACACAACGCGCTCAGTGAAAAATTGATTGGTCACGGCATCTATGGTTCGTCCATAATTGACGTCCATGCGGCTGTCTGCGTTAAATGACGGCGCCAGGTTTGCGTAACTATAGAGAACATCGTGTCCGGTGCGCTCTTCCTGCAGCCGCTGCCTGCGCACATCCAGGTTGTTCCTGAGGGCGTGGTCTATGCAACGCTCAAGGCTCCATGTGTCCTGGGCCGTTAATGCGGTGGTTAGAAGCAATAGTATGCTGGTGATGAAAAGCTGGGTGATATGTTTCATTTGTCTTAGGTTTTTTATGATGCCATACAAGTGTATGATCTGCATCATGAATTTAACGGTAACGTTTTGGGACTAAATTGTCCAAAAACATGCCATTAATCACAATGCACACATAAACAGGTGGTTGTGTTTGTGTTTGCATCAAATCAGACTACAGGGGATGTACGCTATATGACAGCATTCGTACGATTGCGGACAGTGGCTCTTCAATAAGCATTCCGGGGGCTAGAAGTGCAGGGTGAAGCGGGTTTCGACGTTGGGTTTCGATTTCACCGTGATGTTTCCTTTGTGCAGGCGCATGATCTCGCGTGAGAGGCTGAGGCCAATGCCTGATCCTTCTTTTTTGGAGGTAAAGAATGGTACAAAGATCTGCTCAAGGTTGTCGGGCTTAATGCCGTACCCATTGTCGCTCACCGAAATGTTTACGTGGTTCATTCCTTCGGCAGTTGCAAGGAGGAGGATTTTTGGGTTTTTGGTGTCCTGCACTGCGTGTATGGAGTTTATCATAAGGTTGATGAGCACTTGCTCAATGAGATCGGGGTCAGCAGTGAGCGTCAGCTTGGGTGGTACGATGCGGCACTCGAACTGTATTTCCCTTTCTTTTATCTTGGGAAGCAGGAGCTGTTCCACGTTGTCGCAGAGGTCCTGGATAGGAAAATGCCTGAAATTCGGTTTGGGTATGCGGGTCAGGTTGCGGTAAACCTGCACAAAGTTCAGCAGGCTCTGGCTCCGGCGTTCAATGGTGTTGAGGGCGCTCTGTGCGCTTTCCACGTCATCCTCATCAATCTCCTTTTTCAGCTTAACGCTTTCTTCATCAATGAGGAGTCCTTTAACGGTTGATGACAAAGAAACGATTGGCGTGATGGAGTTCATAATCTCGTGGGTAAGCACACGAATGAGTTTTTGCCATGAGTCCATCTCTTTGGCTTCCAGCTCAGTATGTATGTTTTGAAGGGATACCAGCACAAAATCCTCACCCTGCATCCGAAACTCGGTGGTTTTTACTGAAAGCTGCAGCAGTTCGTTGTCATGAAATACTTTTACCAGCTCGCTGTCGCCGGCTTTGACGTTTTGCAAAAGCTCTGCAAGGTTCTTGTCAATTATCTCAAGGTCACTGATGAATCGCAGGTTGCTGTTGCGGAACATTCTTTTAAAGGCATTGTTCAGCATGCTGATGCGGCCATCTTTTTTGTAAACGATGATGCCTGTGGTAACGTGCTGGAGAACGGTTTGCAGGTAATTAAAGTGTTCTTCCTTGGCGGCGCGGGTTTTTTGAAACTCGGCGATCACTTCGTTGAAAGCATTATTAAGGTCGTCAAAACTTTTGCCGAGCCCCTTGTCAGAAAAGGAAGAAGAGAAGTCGCTGTACCTGATGGCGTCAAAAAATACGGAAAGCCTGCGATTGGTCCGCTCAACATAGCGGACCAGCGCCAGGATTTGCAGAATAATCAGAATGATCAGGATCACAGAGCTGATGATAAATGCTGAATTCCCAATGATTGACAGCAAAACCACCACTGTGATCATGATCAGCAGTACCCTGCCAATCACATTAAAGCGAAAATTCCTAAAGCTCATACTTTTCGATTCTTCTGTATAGTGAAGCCCGTGTGATGCCCAATTCTTTGGCTGCCTTGCTGATGTTGCCGCCGTGCTTGTCAATTACCTTTCTAACCAGCATTTTTTCCGTTTCTTCCAGGTTGGTGGCAGATTCGGGCAATACCTGATTGTTTTTTTCCTGCTGTTGGGAAAGGAAAAAATCGTTGGGCTGCAAAATATTGGAATCGCTCATGATGACGGCTCTTTCAACAGCGTGCTGCAGCTCGCGGATGTTACCCGGCCAGTGGTGCTTTTCGAGGCGCTTCATGGTGTTTGTGTGCAGACGCTTGTTTGGCATCTTGTATTTCTTGCAATAAATTTCAAGAAAATGATTGATGAGCAATGGAATGTCCTCTATCCTTTCACGCAGTGGCGGCAGGTTGATTTCTACTGTATTGATTCGATAAAGCAGGTCCTGTCTGAATTTCCCCTCTTCTACCATCTTATACAGCGGCATGTTTGTGGCGCAAACCAAACGCACGTCAATCGGGATTTCCTTAACGGAGCCAAGCCTGTTGACAATGCGGTTCTGGATGACGCTCAGCAGCTTAGACTGCAATGGCAGGCTAAGGTTGCCAATCTCATCCAGGAAAATAGTGCCCTTGTTGGCAGCCTCGAAGCGGCCAGGTCTGTCTTCCTTGGCATCTGTAAAAGCACCCTTTTTGTATCCGAACAGCTCACTCTCAAACAAGGTCTCGCTGATTGCGCCAAGGTCAACGCTGATAAACACCTGGTCTTTTCGCAATGACGCACGATGCAGCGCACGCGCGATTACCTCCTTACCGGTACCATTCTCACCTAGTATAAGCACATTGGCGTCGGTAACGGCCACCTTCTGAACGGTTTTTAAAACCTCCAGCATGCCCTGTGATTCACCAATTATGTGGCTGTAAGGCTGATCACCCTGCTCCATGAGAAACTTCTGTTTCGACCGCAAATCCTGTAATTCCTTCTTCGACCGCTGGGCCTCAAGCGTTGTAGAAATCGTCGCCAATAGTTTTTTATTGTCCCAGGGCTTGAGCAGGAAGTTTGTAGCACCCTCCTTTACACCTTGCACAGCCAGCTCAATGTCGCCATAGGCTGTGATCAATATCACGGCAATTGAAGGGTCAATCTCTAAAATCTTGTTCAACCAATGAAAGCCTTCCTTGCCGCTTGTCGCATCACGCGAAAAATTCATATCCAAAAGGATCATGTCATAATTTTCGTTTTTCAACAACATCGGCAAATTGTTCGGATTGGAATCGGTATGCACCGATTTGATGTGCTGCTTCAAAAACAGCTTTGCCGCTAACAACACATCCTCATCATCATCAATAATTAAAAGCTTGGAATCCAGTTTACTCATCTGTTCATTGTATTGGTTTGCGTTTTGTTCAGAAAGTCATCTAATCCATTAATCCACAAAGATAAAATTTCATTTAATATGTCAAACCAGTATTGACATTAAAAAAAATATTTCTACTTTTAGGGTCGCATAATCCTGGTTACAACTAAATATTTACATATATTAATCTATTCAAAACAACACTTTAAGATGGACAGCAATCATTTTTCGGGGCGTTCGCTGCCCCGCAGGAAGTTTCTGGAATACAGCTTAAAAGGGGGTTTGGCCATTGTGGCAGCACCGCCTTTATTATCGTCTGTGTTTTCATGCAGCGGCCCGGGCAGGGATATTTTACCGGCACTTGACATGGACAAGGCAACGCTTGACCGGGTCATTGCCAAGGCTTTGGCACAAGGGGGTGATTTTGCCGATGTTTACCTGGAAAGCCGCAACAGCCGGCAGATCATTATGGAGGAGTCGAGATTCAGGAGCGGATTGTATGGCATTAGCCAGGGTGCAGGTGTGCGTGTGATTTCGGGCGACAAGACCGGTTACGCTTATACGGAGGACATAACCGAAGAAAACCTGATGCGTGCGGCCGAGGTTGCTTCCTATGTGGCGCGCAATAGCAAGTTGGTGACTCCCGTAAACATTGCTGAGGCTGAAAGAGAGTCGTTTGTCACTGTGGTGCAGCCGCTTGAGGCCATCGAGGACATCAAGCGCATCGAAATGATGGAGCGAGCCAACCAGGCGGCGCTTGACTATGATCCGCGCATCAGGATGGCTTTGATTGAGTATAATGACCAGGTGCGCAGCCGTGTGCTTGCTACCAGCGAGGGCGTTTACCTGCGTGATGAGCTGCCAATGCTGTTTTTCATTGTTCAGACCATGAGTGATGATGGCACCAACAGGCATATGTCGCGGGAGCGCATCAGTGAGCATAGTGGTTTTGAGCTTTTTGAGAAGGAGACACCAGAGTCGGTGGCCCGCCGTGCGGCGCGTGAGTCGATCGCGATGCTGGAGGCTGAGGATGCGCCGGCAGGCATGATGGACGTGGTGATGGAGAATGGCTGGGGCGGCGTGCTGATCCACGAGGCTGTGGGGCATCCGCTGGAGGCCGACAACATTGCCAAAGGCATTGGTGCTTTTACCGGAAAGATGGGAGAGAAGGTAGCCACTGATTTGTTCACCATGGTGGATGATGGTACTTTGCCGAACTTCAGGGGCACGATCAATTTTGATGATGAAGGCACCCAGGCACAACGCAATGTGTTGATTGACAAAGGGGTTTTGCAGGGTTACATGACTGACATTCTTAGCGCAAGACAACTTGATCTGCCCAGGACAGGCAATGGCCGGCGCGAATCCTTCCGGCACATCCCCATCCCGCGAATGACCAATACTTTTATTGAGGCAGGTAAGGATCGTCCGGAAGACATCCTGGCCGATACCAAAAGCGGACTTTTTGTGCAAAGTCTGAGCGGTGGCAGCGTGAACCCTGTGACGGGGATGTTCAACTTTACCTGCCGTGAGGCATACCTTATAGAGAATGGCCGCAAGACTGTTCCCGTGAAAGGGGCCACATTGATTGGCTCGTGCCTTGGCGTGATATCCAGCATTGATGCAGTGGGCAACGACCTTGACTTTGGCCCGGGCATCTGTGGCAAAGGCCAGATGGCTGAAGTAACGGCCGGGCAGCCCACGGTGCGCATCCGAGGCATCAACGTCGGCGGCAGCAGAGCCTGACCCACATCGACAGGGTTAGCCCTGTCACCCCGTAATGACAGGGCTTGACCTGTCACCTTTAATCATAAAACAAAAATCATAACCATGAATTATCACGATTTAGCAGGACGGCTGGTCAGCCGTGGACGCCGACTAGGTGCCGGCGAAATAGAGGTTTACATTCAAAACAGCCGAAACCTTTCCATACAGGTCCGAAATGCGGACATAGAAACCATACAGGAGGCCGCTGCAGGCGGTGTTGGCTTCCGTGTGCTGGTGGATGGCAGCATGGGTTTCAGCCATTGCAATGACTTCAGCGACAAATCCCTTACAGAAACGCTGGAGCGGGCCATTGCCTTTGCCAGGCTTACCACGCCTGATGAGCATAATGTTCTGCCTGGAGAGATGCCGCACACCTATGTGGAGGGCTTATATGATCCTTCCATAGCTGCGGTATCGATGGACAAGAAGATAGAGATGGCTTTGGAGGTTGAAGCACTGGCAATGGGTGATGAGCGCATCACGCACAGCTCGGGTGCTTCTTTTGGGGAGGGAGATTCGGAGGTGATCATTGCCAATTCCCGGGGAATGATGAAAAGCTATCGTGCTTCGGTTTGTTCGGTAGGTGTTAGTGTGGTGGCAGAAAAAGGTGACGAGCGTCATACCGGCTGGGAATTTTCCTCCCGGCGCAATTTTGGTGACCTTGAACCACTTGATGAGATCGCTTCGAGGGCGGCGAAAAAGGCCTGGGAGATGCTTGACCCACGCATGGTGCCCACGCAACGTGCCAGTGTGATATTTGATCCTGCCGTAGCGCGTTCTTTGCTGGGTGGCATCATTGCTGCCATCAATGGTGAGCGGGTGCTCCAGGGTGCCAGCTTCCTGAAGGATATGATGGATGAGCGTTTTGCATCTTCACTGCTTACGATCATTGACGATGGCACGCGGCCGAAGGGAATGAGCAGCAAGCCTTTTGATGGAGAGGGTGTGCCGGTTGGCAAACGCACACTGGTTGAAGAAGGGGTGTTGCGTGGTTTCTTGTATAACACGCAGGCGGCGCGCAGAGCCGGGACCGAGAGTACGGGCAACGCGTCGCGCGGTGGTTTTACCAGCCTGCCAGGCATTGGCACACACAACCTATATGTGGCAGCTGGCCGTCACACACCTGAAGCAATCATTGCCAATACAAACCGTGGCATCCTGCTAAAAGGGGTTACCGGTTATGGTATCAACCCCGTAAATGGCAATTACAGTGGCGGTGCCACCGGCTTCTGGATAGAAAACGGACAGATCATCCACCCCGTCCAGGGCCTGACAATCGCAGGAGCTGCCAGCGACATCCTGAATAACATTGACATGATGGGCAACGATCTTGACCTGAACAGGTCGCTCGCTGCTCCAACTTTTCGCATCAGTGAGATGCAGATTGGCGGTGCTTAATACCGCTTAATGTGATTTTATCGCCGTTCGCAAAGTTTTTGTTTTAAATAAGGCGCTGTTAAGATAAATTGTTTTTATATTTGAAGACAATTTAATCAATGTCTTATTTAAATCATTTTACAATGAAAAAACAAAAACTTTTTTACAGGATTGCAGCAACTGTATTGCTGTTATTGGCCGGGGTGTGCACGGCAGCATTTGCACAGACTAACCTTGTTATAAACCCGGATTTTGAGGATTGGACTGACGGGCTGCCCGATGGATGGGCGTTCGATGAGCTTGCCACGATGGAGACCGGCAATGTGTTTCAGGGCGCTTATGCCGTGAGGCAGCGCGTGCTGGTAACCCGGATGTGGCAGGAGGTGCAGGGTATCATGCCCGGTGAGGAGTATGTCATCTCTTATTGGTATTATGATAATGATCCGGATGCCAGGAGCAGGATCTGGGCTCACTGGACAGCTGGCGGCGAGTTGATGGAAGATGATGCAGAGATCTTGCGCCCTGAATCATTTTCTAATGACCTGGATGAGTGGCAGGAGTTTTCAGCCACGCTTACGGCGCCACCCGGAGCTGATGGCTTTAGGTTTGAAGTACGCACTTATGACGATGGTGGCGGCGGCGGTGCTGTTTATTATGACAGCTTTGCCATGATCGGTGCACCACCAGTGGTGGATGGCGGGCA
>SKOK01000177.1 GCA_007120085.1 Bacteroidales bacterium
AATCAGAAGATGTTTTAGACTTAAGGCTGTGAAACAGAATCTTTCGCAGGCAAACAGGCAAATCTTATTCTATACGACTTTTTTCGAACTTCTCAACACGATTCTGCCGTTTGTGTCATAAACCGAAATTTGATCGCCGCTGTTGAGGCCACTCAAAGACACACTGCAGATGGAAGGATTCGGAAAGAGAGACAATACGCTGATCATATCGCCGGGCAAGATGGGCTTTGCAGGCAACATTTATTGCCTGATAATTTTATTCATAATCACACCATGATCCGTTTCGATCTTTACTATGTAAAGGCCAGGCATGAGATTGCCGACATACATGCTATTGCCAAGCAATTGTTTTTGCATTACAGTTGCGCCTGACAAATCCTGAACACTCACAACGGCAGGCCCGTCAACCCCGTCAATGAATAATTGATTCACAACAGGGTTAGGAAAAATCCTGATATTTGAATGGTCAAAAGTCTGGTATTTGTGAGTACCTGGCCGGCCTGTTGAAACAGTCACCGATTCCGGATTCCCGGTAACAATCACATCATCAATTTCCCATGCTGCTGCCTGCTGACTTGAAGAGATGTATTTAAACCCGATATGAAATGATGTCCCGGCCAAATGGTCCAGGTCTGCTTCACCAGAATATGTCCATTGCCAGTTAGTGTTTCCATTGTGCCAGTTAACACCCTCGATCTCCGTCCAGTTAGCATCATGAGGGTTATCTGCATAGTTGCCTGAATAAAAAACCTGCAGCGGGGGCCCCTGGTAAGCTGTTGTATTCCAGAAAGAAAAACGGATCTCTTCATGGTCGCCGGTATCGATCAATGGCGAAATGAGCCAGTTTTCGTTTTCGTTCGGACCATTTTCATAGCCATTTATGTATGCACAATAGGTGTTAAAAACACCCCAGTCCTGTTCTGGCACATGCCACTCCTGCTCGCCGGCGATGTTGTGCTGTGTCCAGCCCCCCGACAAGAGATTCTGGTCCTCAAAATCCTTCCCGAGCAAAAGATTGGCAGATGATGGAAGAAAACGCATAGCCACCGGCCGGTGGTCCGAAACATATTGATCGTATTCACTCCAGCCACCGGGCAGGTAATCTTCTATCCGCAGTGTTCGCACATAAGTAAACGGTGCATGAAACTCTTCAAACAGTTCATTGGTTATGATGATATGATCAAGGTGTGAAGGCCATGTTGGGTAAGACCAGTAATAGGTACTTCCGTGTGCAATGTCATAATCGGCAAACAAATAATTGTCGGGGTCGTCCAGTATGTTCCTGAACACGTTGTGCTCCCATTCGTCGGTTATGAGGTCGTTTAAATCGCCCAGGATAAACACTTTCCGGCCGGCAAGGTGCGTGTCAACGTATGCTTTAAGAAGGTTCATGGCATCATAGCGCCTGGTTTCTTCGTCCCAGGGGTCTTCTAAATCCATGGAGCCATCGCCGCAGCACTTCAGGTGGTTGTTGATCAAGATATAATTCTCATCCCGGAAGTCAAAGTCCAGGACCATTGGCGAACGGGGGAAAGGCCTCCAGTAAGGCTGAGTGGTATATATTTCGTAAATATCATTGATTTCGATACGGTCGTGCTTGTAAATATAAGCCAGCCCTGCAAAATAGCTTGATTCATAATAGCCAGAATATTCATCCATTCCGGCCAGCATCTGGTTAAACAACACGGTGTCGGACAGCTCCTGCATGGCAATAATGTCGGCGTCGAGCCTGAGAATAATCTCTGATACATAGTCAGCGGTAAGCTGGCCGTTTTTCGGAAACCACTCTATGTTCCAGGTAATTACTTCCAGAGATGCGTTGGTGCCAAAATACAAATCATCCATGTTCTGTGCATGGATATTCAGTACATAAAGGAACAGAGAGGGTAACAGAAATATTTTTTTCACTTTAACAGCTTTTTGTTGAATGATCTTTTGGGTTAAGGGGTTTTAAAAGTAATATAATTATTCATAATCCAGAAATGTTTTAGGATGCACTACAATGAATGCCAAAACGAAATCCAACCCTTGGGAAAACTAATTCTTTTTCAAGCAATCTGTTTTAAAAAACGAAAACACAACCTGTTTCTATATAAAAAAACCCTGACAGGATATAAGCCTGTCAGGGTGAAAACTGGTTGGATTTATAATAACCGCCTTAGCGGATGATCAGCTTTTTCCGGGTAACTTCGCGCTCCCCTCTGATTTCTACCACATACAAACCGGTTCTCTGGATGTCGAATTGCGACAAAGGGCTTTTGGCGTAATAGCTCAAAACGATCCTGCCGTTTGTGTCAAAAACCGTAACCTGATCGCCGCTATTGAGGCCTTTTAACGACACATTGCCATTGGAAGGGTTCGGAAAGAGGTTGATGGTCTGCGTCAATGTTTCAACCTCTTCCACGTTTACGGTGGTGTCTAGTGTGAGCATTTCGAGCATTGAAAGGCCCATCACCTGGAAGGTGCCGTTGTGGTGTGGCATTTGCTCGCTGTATTCGGCTGTGAGTGCATGGCTGGTCTGCGAGCTGCTTAAGAAGACCTTCCATTTGATGTTTTCGTCCGGGTCGAAGCCGTCTTTTTGCAATGTTTCAGGATCGTTGCCGTAAGCCGTAAGCACTGTGTGGCTGCCGTTCCACTGTGCAACACCGGCTGCTTTATCCACACCATTGTCGTTGTAAAATACGCCGACCAGGTCGCCGGGCACCAGGTCAAAGCCAATTTGCAGCATTTCAACCGGGACATGAATGTTGTGTGCCATGGCGGTGGCTTTGAATTCCCATCCTGCGGGCATGTTCAGCAAGCTTGGCGGGGTGACAGTCAGGGAAGCGGCCATGCTTTCAACTTCTTCATACACGGCTGTAACGGCATATACATAAGTCTCTCCGGGCTCCATCTCATCAACATAGGTGAGCTCCTGTATCGGCTCCCCGTTCAGCTTTTCGTCGTCGCGGTAAACATTGAAGCCAAGCAGTTCGGGAATATTAAGCACTCCTGCATCCATGGTTGTTGTGGTTGCATCAGCTGTACCGGAAAGTGTACCACGAATGTTCCAGTTGTTGGAGTAACCGTAATCTCCCAGGGTTGTCCACATACTGCCATTGATGCGCAACAAATCGCCGCTGCCGGTAACGCCAGGTCCACCATCAACACCGGCAACAAAGGCAGTTTGCTGCTGGTTGATTTCGTAACCGATCCAGAGATAATCCACTCCATCAATGAGGATGGAAGACGGAAGCTGGATGTCATTCCATGCGTTTGCCTGTATGTTAGCAAGCGGAAGGTCAACCAGGGTGTTTTCGGCATCAGGGCCGCTATAGACCTTCAGACTGAAGCCTCCGGCAACAGGTGCGTGAATATAGAAGCCTACCTCATCAAGCTGCTTGCCGGAATATGCAATCAGGTCGTCAGGGGCAAAACGTGCCGCAAACTCAAAGGTGCC
>SKOK01000199.1 GCA_007120085.1 Bacteroidales bacterium
GCATATTTGGGTAAAAATCATTAATTTTGCAATAAAATAAAGAATAGCGAATGACGGTAAAAAAAAGCAAAACAGACACCTCGGTTATCCTTGTTGACGCGATAGTAAATGGAATGCTTGACAAGAAGGGAAAGGAAATAATTAGTTTGAACCTGGCCAGGATCAATTCCACTGTTTGTGATTATTTTGTCATTTGTCACGGTACTTCACGTACCCATGCTGCCGCCATTGCTGAATCTGTTGAGGAATCGGTAAAAAAGCATTGCGGTTTAAACCCTGGCCGGCGTGAGGGTTTTGTTAATGGTGAATGGATGTTGATGGACTACCTGGATGTGGTTGTACATATTTTCCAGGAGCCGGTGCGAAAGTATTACCAGTTAGAAGAACTGTGGGCGGATGTCCCGGCTGAAAGAATTTCAGAAGACTGACAATGACCGTTCATGGGATTATTGAATTTTACAGGAATTTTAGATACATGACAGATAAAGAAAAAAAGAATATTGGCGGCGAGGCATCCCCTGAAAAGAATGCACCTGCAAAAAACCAAAAGCCTCCCGCACCTTCTCAAAAGAAAACCGGCAAGCCTGGTGATCCAGGGGCACCAAAGCCCGGAGGAAAGAAGCCCGGTTTTAGTTTTTATTGGATATATGCCATCCTGGCAGTTGTTTTCATTGGTTTGCAATTCTTTAACTGGGGTGGTTCTGCAGTTGAGATTTCGCAAATGCGTTTTGAGAATGAGATGCTGGTGTGGAGTGAAGAAGATGGCAATGACATTGAGAAGATTAAGATTATCAATCAGGAGATCGTAGAAGTTTTCATCAAGGAAGACCGCCTTTACAAAACCAAATTCGAGGACGCCGATCCCGGGCGGGGTTTGGGTGATGTACCGCGGCCGCATTATGTCTTCCGGATTGCCTCGGTTGAAAACTTTGATCAGTTCCTGAGGGATTCGCGTAAAGACTGGCCTGTGGAAGACAGGTTTCCCGTATATCCTGAGACCCGCAAAAGCTGGGGCACCGACATTCTCAGCTGGTTGTTGCCCATTGGTCTTCTGATCGCCTTCTGGATCTTCATCATGCGGCGGATGGCTGCAGGGGGCGGCCCTGGCGGACAGATATTCAACATCGGCAAATCCAAGGCCACCTTGTTTGACAAAGACACCCATGTGAATATCGACTTCAAGGATGTGGCTGGCCTCGAAGAAGCAAAGATTGAGCTGATGGAAATAGTTGATTTCCTTAAAACACCAAAAAAATATACAGAGCTGGGTGGCAAGATCCCAAAGGGTGCGCTTCTGGTTGGTCCTCCGGGTACGGGAAAGACTTTGCTTGCGAAAGCAGTAGCCGGACAAGCCCAGGTGCCTTTTTTCTCCCTGAGCGGTTCTGATTTTGTTGAGATGTTTGTGGGGGTTGGCGCCTCAAGGGTTCGTGACCTTTTTAAACAGGCCAAGGAAAAAGCACCCTGTATCATATTCATTGACGAAATTGACGCGATTGGGCGAGCCCGGGGTAAAAATCCGGTTACCGGCTCTAACGACGAGCGCGAAAATACCCTCAATCAGCTTCTTACAGAGATGGACGGGTTTGGCACCAACGTAGGTGTGATCATCCTGGCTGCCACCAACAGGGCAGACATCCTCGACAGGGCATTGCTCCGTGCCGGCCGCTTCGACAGGCAAATCCACGTCGAAATGCCCGACCTTACCGAGCGCGAAGCCATCTTTAAAGTGCACATGAAGCCGCTTAAGCTGCTGAACGGCCTCGATGCCAACTTCCTGGCAAAACAAACACCCGGATTCTCCGGTGCCGACATTGCGAACGTGTGCAATGAGGCCGCGCTCATTGCAGCAAGAAAGAACAAAATTGAAGTCGGCAAACAGGACTTCCTGGATGCCATCGACAGGATCATTGGTGGGCTGGAGAAACGAAACAAGATCATCTCTCCATTTGAGAAAAAAGTGATCGCATATCACGAGTCTGGGCACGCTGCCGTCAGCTGGATGCTCGAACACGCACACCCGCTTGTTAAGGTTACAATCGTTCCAAGGGGCAAAGCACTCGGCGCAGCCTGGTACCTGCCCGAAGAGCGCCAGATATCTACCTTTGAACAAATGTTTGATGAAGTTTGCAGCACACTTGGTGGAAGGGCTGCTGAAGACATTGTTTTTGGTAAGATATCAACGGGTGCACTCAACGACCTCGAAAAAGTCACCAAACAAGCCCACGCAATGGTCGCATACTTTGGACTCAACAAAAAAATTGGGAACGTAAGCTATTACGACTCAAGTGGGCAAAGTGAGTATTCATTTACCAAACCTTATTCGGAAAAAACAGCCCAGAGCATTGATGAAGAGGTAAGCAAACTGATTGAGCAGGCTTACCAGCGGGCAAAGGACATCCTCGTTGAAAACAAGGATAAACTTATTCAGCTTGGCGACCTGCTTTTGGAAAAAGAAGTCATTTTCCGAGAAGACCTTGAGAATGTTTTTGGCAAAAGACCATTTCCTGATTCTGAATACAGCAAAGAGAAAGAGTTTCAGGTTGGTGCCGCGATAAAAACCCAGCCAGGTGGAACTGTTCCCGGTGAGGGGTCACTCAAGCAACAGTCATAAGTGCAATGAAAGAAAGTACATCAAAAGAAAAGGTACTGAAAAAGGTTCGCGATGCCCTCGTGGAGCGTATGCCGGCTCCTTACCCGGATATAGACATGGAAGGCGATGTCTTTGCCAGGAGGGAAGGCGAGTTCCTTGAAGAGTTATTTGCAAAGGCTTTCATTCGCGCTAACGGGAAATTTGTTTTTTCATCTGACGTGGAAGAATTGGCAGAAAACCTCAATAGTCTGGTTACATCATACCCCATCAAAAAGCTTTATTATGGGGAGGAGTTCCTTTCAGGTCTGCTGCAAAGTCTTGACGTGGAATTATATAATAAGCCCGGAGATATTTTTAAATGCGATGCTGCAGTCACATCCTGCGAAGCACTTATTGCCCGGCATGGTACGATTGTATGCAGCAGTACCGACATGGGCGGACGAAAAGGGATGGTTGCTGCACCCATACATATCGTTTTCGCAACCAGCAAGCAACTTCTTTACAGCATAAAAGACGCAATGCAATACCTGGATGAAAAGTACCAAACGGAATTACCGTCGCTGGTGAGCTTTTTAACCGGACCAAGCCGCACTGCTGATATCGAAAAAACCCTTGTGCATGGAGCACACGGGCCTAAAGAGCTGTATCTGTTTATGCTCGATATGACAGAGGATATTAAGTAATCGGTATATAAAAACAACATCAATTGATCTAAAAAGAATAATTTGGTGCAGGGAGTATCTGATGATATGGAATTCAAGATTTAAACGATGGAAGAAAACTGGAAAAAAGTCTATAGCTCTTCATTTGAACATAAGGTGGAAATAGTTAGTGCCGTGTTGGACGACCATGACATCAAAAGTGTTGTAATGAATAAAAAAGACTCGGCATACCTGTTTGGTGAGCTTGAACTCTATGTGCAGGCAGATGATGTGCTCAGGGCAAAACAGATCATTAATAAGGAATCGTTGTGAGTAATCTGACAAGAAGAACACTAACCGGACTGATTCTGGTTGCTTTGGTGATTGCCGCCATCGTTACTGACCAGCATCTGTTTGCATTGTTGTTTCTGATCTTTACTATCATTGGCCTTTGGGAATTCTATTCCATGGTGGAAAGAGCAGGAGTCTTTCCTAATAAAATTGGTGGCATTGTCGCTGGTATTGTGCTGTTTACCACAAATGCAATGATCGCAATGAACATGATCAACCTGGAATACCTGCTGCTGAACTTCATATTTGTCTTCCTGATTTTTCTGCTTGAACTATACAGAAATAACCCCAATCCTTTTACCAACATTGCATTTACATTTTTTGGTCTGCTCTATGTAGCGGTGCCATTTTCACTTCTGAATTATTATCCGAATCCTGCATTTTTACCCGGCGTTTACCACACAAGCTTTTTGCTTGGGTTTTTCTTTATGATATGGATCAATGACACAGGTGCTTTTTTGCTGGGCACAGCATTCGGCCGGCACAGGCTGTTTGAAAGGGTTTCACCAAAAAAGACATGGGAAGGTGCAATGGGCGGAGCTTTGCTAACATTTGCAAGTGCTTGCGTCATTTCAATGTACTACAGCCATATCTACCTGCGCGACTGGCTTATCATTGCGGCCATTATTGTTGTGTTCGGGACCTATGGCGACCTGTTTGAATCTATGTTTAAGCGCAGCATCAATGCCAAAGACAGCGGTACCATACTTCCGGGTCATGGTGGCGTGCTGGACAGGTTTGACAGCGTGTTCATGGCCGCACCTTTTGTTTTTGTATATTTATTGATGACCTACTGATTTTTCAGCATCAGGGCTGATCAAATAAGATAGGGTGTTTATTTATTTAATGCGAGGATGATTGTGGGAGTTCGGAGTTATGTTCCGTAATGACAGGGCTTGACCTGTCAAACCGAAATATGACCTGTCAAACCGAAATATAAACAGATTAACCATCAACTAATGAAAATCCATAAAGAAGGACATATTACGATTTTTATTGCGACAGTTATTCTCGTGATTCTTTATGCGCTGGCTTTAACACTGAACCAGTGGTTTTCTTATATCCTGTTTATATTTCCAGTTGCAATTTTTTTGCTGATACTTTATTTTTTCAGGTCACCAGAGCGTAAGATTCCCTTAAACAAGGAGCTGTTGCTGAGTCCTGCCGATGGCAAGGTCATCAGGGTGGAGGAAAATCTGGAAGAAGAGTTTTTTGATCGCCCGATGCTGCATCTCTCCATATTCATGTCGCCACTAAACGTGCACCTGAATCGTTACCCGTCAGATGGCAAAGTGATCTATTATCGATATCATCCAGGCAAATACCTCGTGGCCTGGCATCCGAAATCGAGTTTGCTGAATGAGCGCACAAGCATAGTTTTTGAAACTCCGGGCGGGGTGCAGTACCTCGTGCGACAAATCGCAGGAAAGCTTGCACGCCGAATTGTTTGTTATGCTAAAGAAGGACAGGGCGTAAAGCAGGGTGAAGAGCTGGGCTTCATTAAGTTTGGCTCCAGACTCGACGTGTTCTTGCCACCCGGGACTAAAGTGCTCGTAAAACCAGGGGATAAGGTAGCGGGAGGCGTTACAGCCATTGCTGATATTTCTTCATAAAACCAGAATCATTTAACACTCCTAAATATTTATACCTGACTTTTTTCGGGATGAGCAAAGGAATCTTGTCTGCCTGTTAAAAATTTTATTATATTTGATGGTATAATAACGATAAAAGGCAACGGCTTTGGCACTCACCGATATATTGCTTAAGTACTGGGGGTTTTCCTCGTTTCGTCCTTTGCAGGAAGACATCATACAGTCGGCCATTGATGGACATGACACCCTTGCATTGTTACCGACCGGAGGGGGAAAGTCGCTTTGTTACCAGGTACCGGGAATGGCAATGGACGGTTTGTGCATTGTGGTAACGCCACTTATCGCTCTTATGAAAGACCAGGTGCAGGCCCTCAATGCAAAAAACATTAAAGCAGTTGGCATTTACCACGGGATGAGCAAGGTGGAGATAGATAACGCCATCGATAACTGTGTTTATGGAGATGTTAAGTTCCTGTATCTTAGTCCTGAGCGCCTTGTAACCGATATGATGCGGGCCAGGATCCAGAAGATGCGGATCAACCTGCTGGCTGTCGATGAAGCCCATTGTATCTCGCAATGGGGCTATGATTTCAGGCCACCCTACCTGCGAATTGCTGAGATCAGGACGCTGATTCCAAATACGCCCATATTGGCGTTGACTGCAACCGCAACCACACAAGTGGTTGAAGATATCCAGGAAAAGCTGGATTTTAAGGATGCGCGTGTCTTTCAAAAAAGTTTTGAGCGGAAAAACCTGGCTTACATGGTCTTCAGGGAAGAAGACAAACTAAATAAGCTGTTGAGGATCTGCACAAAGCAAAAAGCAACGGGAGTGGTTTACGTCAGGAATCGCAAACGTACGCGTGAGATTGCTGATTGGCTGGTGCAACAGAAAGTTAGCGCTGATTTTTATCACGCCGGTCTCACCTCCCAGGAGCGTGATGCGAAACAAGATGCCTGGATGAAGGAGCGCACGCGGGTGATTGTCTCAACAAATGCTTTCGGAATGGGGATCGACAAACCCAATGTCCGCTTTGTGGTGCACATGGACCTGCCCGACAGTCCGGAGGCCTATTTCCAGGAGGCAGGCCGGGGCGGAAGAGATGGAAATAAGGCATTTGCTATCTTGCTCTACAACAAGGCAGACATCCAGAACCTGGAGCAGTTCCACGAGCGATCCTATCCTCCATTAAAGGAGATCAGGAAGATTTACAACTGCCTTGGTAACCATTTTCAACTGGCCATCGGCAGTGGCAAGGACCAGAGCATGCCTTTTGACATACATAAATTTGCCAAAACATACTCATTAAATACTTTTTTTATATATAACGCGCTCGGTTTTCTTGAAAAGGAGGGCTACCTGGCCAGCTCGGAAGCCCTGGCAAACCCATCGCGCCTGATGTTCCTTGTGAGCAATGAAGAGCTTTACCGCTTCCAGGTGGCCAATCCACGATACGACCCTTTCCTGAAAATGCTGCTTAGGTCTTATACTGGCTTGTTTACGGAGTTTACGCGTATCAACGAAGAAGACATCGCCCACCGCAATGGAGTTCCTGTCGAGAAGGTGAAGAAAGTTTTGCTCGATCTGCACAACATGAAAATCCTTCATTACAAGGAACAGAATCAAAAACCCGTAATCACCTTCCTCGAAGAGCGTCTTGCTGCTTCAGACCTGCGGATATCAAAGGAAGTGTATGGTGAAAGAAAAGCATTTGCCAGGAAGCGGATGGAGGCAATGATTGAGTATGTAACCTCTGAAACAAAGTGCCGAAGCCTTTATCTGCTGGCTTATTTTGGAGAAAAAGGCGGTAAGCGTTGTGGCCAGTGTGATGTGTGTCTTGAACGAAACAAGGCCGGGGTGTCAACTTATGAGTTTAACCAGGTGGTTAAATACATCAAACCTAAGCTTCAAAAGGAAAAGATCAGTCTGGAGATGCTCATTGACGATCTTGACTTAAACCTGGCCGAGGAGAAGGTGATAAATGTGATGCGCTACTTAAAAGACAATGGCAAAATCACTGAAACAGGCGATGGCATATTGAAGTGGCGTTCTTAGCCTGCATTATTCATGCTGATTAGGATTGCTTACTTTGTGCGGATATCTGCTTTGTATATACGCTGGCTTTATAGTCAGAATTCCTGATGAGGGTTAGCGCAATAAGGTAAATTACGGATGTTCGCATTCCTGTAAACTCTTGTTGACCGATGAATAATGTGCTTTACAGCCTGCGCAGTCACCAGCAAATTTTTCACAGGCACTGGATGCAGGCTTTGGCTTACTGAAATATTTTACGATCTTCCAGACAGCATATGCGAATGCCAAAAGCAATATAACCCCGGTTATGATGTATTGTATGATCATCTTAAAACAAGAAATTACCAGTTTGAAAAACAATGAAGGATATTACCCAGGCCACGAGTGTTGTATAAACAACGGTAAACAACCCCCACTTCCAGTGGCCTGATTCGCGGCTAATGGTGGCAATGACGCCAATGCACGGGAAGTAAAGCAACACAAAGATCATAAATGAAAGAGCTACAACAGGCGTGAAAACGGGTTCACCCTTTTTCGGGCCTGAGGTGTAGGTCTGGCTTTGAATTTTTTCAACCAGGCTCTGGCTTTGTGTCTGAACTGTTTCTTCAACCTGGTAAAGGACCGCCAGGGTGCTCACCACGATCTCTTTGGCAGCAAGCCCGGAGATGATGCTGATGGTCATTTTCCAGTCAAAACCAAGGGGAGCCATTATAGGTTGTATGGCCTTGCCAAGTCGCCCGATGTAACTTTCCTCCTGTCGTTCCAGGAAGAGATTCGATTCAATATTTCGAAGGGCAAGTTCTTTTTCTTGTTGTAAAAGATCAAGGGCTGCAGTATCGGTATAATTAACAGCCGCTTTTTTTAAGGCAAACTCATTCTCAATGGAAAAAGTTCGGTCTTTCAGCTTATCTGAATAATTGGTGCCGTTAGGGAAATATCCAAGCGCCCAAATGATAATGGAGGCCACCAGGATGATGCCACTTATTTTTTTTATGTAGTGAACGGCTTTGCCCCACATGTGAAGGGTTATCGACTTCATGGTAGGTATGCGGTAGGGTGGAAGCTCCATCACAAAAGGTGCTTCCTCCGTACGAAAGAGCGTTCTCTTGAAAAGCATGGCTGTACCTATGGCTACCAGCACGCCTGTGGCATAAATGATGAAGAGCATCGTACCCCTGTAATCAACAAAAAAGGCTGAAATGAACAATACATAGATGGGCAATCGGGCACTACAGGATATAAATGGGTTGATAAGCATGGTCAGCATCCTGTCGTTGCGACTGGCCAGGGTGCGCGTGGCCATAATGGCCGGCACATTGCAACCAAAACCCATCAGCATCGGAATGAAGGATTTACCGTGCAGTCCTATCCTGTGCATTAACTTATCCATGATGAAGACTGCCCGCGACATGTATCCGGTGTCTTCCATCAGGCTGATGAAAAAGAACAGTATCATGATGTTGGGCAGGAAAACCATCACGCCACCCACACCACTTATCACACCATTGATCAGCAAGTCCTTAAACGGCCCTGCCTGCATCGTCTGATCCAAAAATCCCCCGAGTGCTTCCACGCCAGACTCTATCCATTCCATCGGGTAGCTGCCCAGTAGAAAGGTAACCGAAAACATCATCCACATAAAAAACAGAAATATGGGAAAACCAAACAATTTATCGGTTAAAAAGGTGTCAATCACCTCGCTGGCTTTTCTTTTTTCCGATTCGCCAGCTTGCAAGGTTTCCTTTAATGCACCAGTAATGAAACCGTATTTGAGGTCAGTAATTACCGACTCTGCAGGTTCGCTGAACTCTTTTTCAACCTTTTCTGATTCCTGTTTTGCTTCTGTTAATATCTCCTTTGGGTTGTGACAATGGTCAGTGATGGTTTTGATGGCCTCCTTATCGCCTTCCAAAAGTTTAACAGCCAGGAAGCGAGAGGAGATCAGGTCAGTGAGTTGCTCATTACCCTTTGTTTTTATCTTGCTTTGTACCTTGCCGATCGCCTCTTCAACGATGGTCCCGTAATTGATATGGATGTGGCGTTGAACCTCATCACGGTCCTCGTAAACTTCAATAACCTTCTCAAAAACCTCCCGAATACCTTTGCCTTTTGAGCTTACGGCAGGCACTATGGGAATACCCGTCATCCTGCCGAGACTTTCATAATCCAGCTTATCTCCCTTTCCCTGCATCTCATCATACATGTTGAGAACCATCACCACCCTGATATCCATATCAATAAGCTGGGTTGTGAGGTAGAGGTTGCGCTCAAGATTGGAACCATCAACAATGTTGATCACAACATCAGGCAGTTTTTCGGTGATGAATTCGCGCACAAAGATCTCCTCCGGCGTGTAGGCAGAGATGGAGTAAGTGCCCGGCAGGTCAGTGATGTTGAAACGATATCCCTTATAATGATAATAAGCTTCTTTGGCATCAACTGTGACACCGCTGTAGTTCCCGACCCGCTCACGCGAGCCGGATGCGTGATTGAAAAATGTTGTCTTGCCGCTATTTGGATTGCCAACAAGAGCTACGTTGATCGTGCTGCCCGGTTTGCGGAAAGTTGTATGTTTTTCTGTATGAAGCACACCATCAAAAACAGGCTCCTTAACAGGATGGAAGTCTTTTTCAGGAATCACTTCGATGAGTTTTGCCTCACTGCTTCGCAGGGAAACATTGTAGCCCATAACGCTGTATTCAATGGGGTCGCGCAAAGGTGCTTTTTTTATGACCTGCACACTTTTACCCACCACAAAGCCCATCTCAATGATGCGTCTGCGGAAACCACCACGCCCTTTTACCTTGGTGATGATGCCCCTTTCCCCGTTCTGAAGGTCAAATAGTGTCATAGGAACCTCTTGATGGTGCAGTATTTATTAAGATTGAATTAAAACAGTGCAAAATTAATAAATTTTCATCACATCATACAATTTTGCACGGCATCATATGATCGAAAAAGGAATCAATGCATCTCCATTTTCCAGAAATGCCATTTCAGAAAAAAACTGCCATGACTTTAGGATGTGCGTCGAAATGGTCTTCTAAAAATAAAAAAATGTTTAACTTTAGCCTTTTGGAAAAACGTGTATAAACAAGCATTTAAGAACAGGCAAAATATAACTTAAAGAACATGTACATACCCGATTATGTAAAAAGAGATGCATACCTTATGCCGCATGCCCGAACGATTACCGGGAGGTTGCGCAGGGCTTATGCGAAGGCAGAACAGCTTGCTTCAGCTACCGGATCCCTGGCAGCTTTTGCGATGGGGCATCATTACTTCGGGCTTCACAGGGAAGGAGGCGATTGGGTTTTGCGGGAGTGGGCTCCCAATGCCACTGACATCCATTTGTTGTCTGATTTTACATCCTGGCTGCCCAACGAGGATCATAAAATGAAGCCTTTGGGAAATGGCAATTGGGAAATGCGCATACCCTGTGAACTTCTCAGGCACGGGCATCAGTATAAGCTTTTGATTTCATGGGAGGGTGGCTCTGGAGAGCGGGTGCCTGCGTGGGCAAATCGTGTTGTTCAGGACCCTCATAGCCTTGTTTTTAATGCACAGGTTTGGGATCCGCCGGAGCCATTCGTTTGGAAGAACAGTCCGCCGGCAAAGCCCCCGGATTTTCCTTTGATTTATGAAGCGCATACCGGTATGGCTACTGAAGACTACAAAGTGGGCAACTGGGAAGAGTTTCGGGTGCAGGTTTTGCCGCGCATTGAGGCGGCAGGCTACAATGTCATACAGCTAATGGCTGTCCAGGAACACCCGTTTTACGGCTCTTTTGGCTATCACGTAAGCAATTATTTTGCCGCATCCAGCAGGTTCGGCACACCGGATGACCTGAAGGCACTGATTGATGATGCGCACGGCAGGGGCATATACGTCATTATGGATATTGTTCACTCCCATGCCGTAAAGAATGAGGTAGAGGGTATCAGTCGGTATGATGGCACTTATTACCAGTTTTTTCATGATGGTCCGCGCGGTGAGCATCCTGCCTGGGATAGCCGCTGCTTCGATTACGGAAAAGACCAGGTACTGCACTTCCTGTTGTCGAACTGCCGCTACTGGCTCGAAGAGTTTCATTTTGATGGTTTCCGTTTTGACGGCGTAACAAGCATGCTTTATCACGACCACGGCCTGGGCTCAGATTTTCATGGCTATGATCAGTACTTCAACCTCAACCAGGACGAGGATGCCATCGTTTATCTTTTCCTGGCCAATAAGTTGATTCACGAGTTTAGTCCTCAGGCCATCACCGTTGCAGAAGAGATGAGCGGGATGCCCGGTCTGGCTGCACCTGAAAGCCTTGGCGGCATTGGGTTTGACTATCGTTTGTCTATGGGTGTGCCTGACTTCTGGGTAAAAACCATCAAAGAAAAAAAAGTGGAATTCTGGCACGTAGGAGAGATTTTTCATCAGCTCAAAGGGAAGCGGATGGAAGAAAAGACGATTCATTACGCTGAATCGCACGACCAGGCACTTGTAGGAGATAAAACCATCATTTTCTGGTTGATGGATAAGGAAATGTATTTTGACATGCACAAGGACAGCCGCAACCTTGCCGTTGACAATGGCATTGCCCTGCACAAAATGATACGCCTGATTACCCTTGCAACTGCAGGCAATGGCTACCTTAACTTCATGGGCAATGAGTTTGGACACCCCGAGTGGATTGATTTTCCCAATGCACACAATAACTGGTCGTACCATTATGCCCGGCGCCAGTGGAGCCTTGCTGAAAACCCTGATCTGAAATACAAATATCTCGAAGCTTTTGACAAGGAAATGATCCGGTTCTTCAAACAGCACTCGTTGCTATTGAAGACATTCATTAATCTGTACAAAGAACACGTTTCAGACCAGGTGCTGGTTTTTGGCCGCAGCGACATGCTGTTTGTGTTTAACTTCAGCCCGTTTCATTCATATACTGATTACCCCGCCAACGTCCCATCCGGCGATTATGTGATGGTATTGAACAGCGACTCATCAAACTTTGGCGGTGAAGACCGAATGGACGAATCCATTGTTTACAAAGCAAAGGGTGATGGCAACTTTGGTGAAATCAAACTGTACATCCCGGCGTTGTGTGGATTTGTGCTGCAGAAACAGTAGGGCGAATATGATGTGTAAATGTAAAAATGTAAAAATGAGACAAGGCATGCCTTGTCTCTACCCTGAACCCTGAACCC
>SKOK01000217.1 GCA_007120085.1 Bacteroidales bacterium
ACAAAAACCAAACTGGGCAACTCTGAAGTGATGGGTGCCGTTGACCAGGCCGTCAGCGAAATGCTCACACACTACCTTGAAGAAAACCCAAAAGACGCCAAGACAATCGTCAACAAGGTGATCCTGGCAGCCACTGCCCGCCACGCCGCACGCAAGGCACGTGAACTCGTGCAGCGCAAGAGTGTGCTTAGCAGCACCGGACTGCCCGGCAAGCTTTCTGATTGTTCTGAAAAAGACCCGGCCAAATGCGAAATATTCCTTGTGGAGGGTGACTCGGCAGGCGGTACCGCCAAACAGGGCCGCGACCGCCGCTTCCAGGCCATCCTGCCGCTGCGCGGGAAAATACTTAACGTCGAAAAAGCAATGCCGCACAAAATCTTCGACAACGAAGAGATCAAAACCATCTTCACCGCACTCGGGTTGTCCATTGGCACCGAAGAGGACAGCAAAGCCCTCAATATCGTAAAACTCCGCTACCACAAAGTGATCATCATGACGGATGCCGATGTGGACGGAAGCCACATCGCCACACTCATCCTTACATTCTTCTTCAGGTATATGAAAGAGATGATAGAGCTCGGACATATCTATATTGCAACGCCTCCGTTCTATCTGGTTAAAAAAGGAAAAGAAGAAAAGTATGCCTGGAGTGATGAAGAAAGGAAACGGATCATCGCCGATTTTTCCAAAAACGGCAGTGCCTCCGGTGTCCATTTCCAGCGCTATAAAGGTCTTGGTGAAATGAATGCCGAACAACTCTGGGAAACCACCATGAACCCCGAGTACAGGAAACTGCGGCAGGTGGACATTGAAAATGCAGCCGAAGCCAACCGCACCTTCTCAATGCTGATGGGTGACGAAGTACCGCCCAGGCGCGCATTCATAGAGAAGAATGCCAAATATGCCAACATTGATGCATAATATGCCGCAAACCCATTCAGCTTAAATGTTCTGCACCGGCAACTGTCAATCGGCAGTTGACAACCAAGAGATTACCTTGTCAGACATGGGGCTTTCGCGCGGTGACAGCACATCAACCAGCTGACCTTCCTCATCAATGAGAAACTTCTGGAAGTTCCAGCTGATACTCACATCCATCCTGCCATTCAGGTCCTTGCTGGTGAGCCACTCGTAAACAGGTGCAATGTCGCTGCCCTTAACCGATACCTTTGACATCATCGGAAACGTCACACCAAAATTTTCCTGGCAAAAGGTGATGATTTCTTCATTGCTGCCAGGCTCCTGGTTCATGAAATTGTTAGCAGGGAAACCGATGATCACAAAATCATCACCACCGTAAGTACTGAACAACTCCTCAAGCTGCTCATACTGCGGTGTGAGGCCGCATTTCGAAGCTGTGTTGACAACCATGACCTTTTTGCCTTTGAGTTGCGACAGATCAAAAGAGTCACCAAAAATGTCCTCTACAACAAAATCGTGGAGGGTTGAAGGATTGGCCTTTATAGCAGGTGCAGAAAAACCTGCCATCAGGATGAGCGTCAGAAAAATAAGGACATACATATTAAAGCCTTTGCTTGTATTAAAAAATCTTTTAGCATTCATTTTTTAAGCGTTTTAAGTTCGGATATATAACAAGCAGCAGAGCCTGATTGTTTTATCATAAGCATTTTAATTACTTTTGTTCATCAAAACACCAAAACAAAAAATCTTGGGTACATGAACCCTATTCGACCGCTCACGAGTATTTTTCCCTTCTGAGGGGCATACCAATCCGGATAATATGCAAAACACACACGACAGCATTTTAGATATTGCCATCCGCGCAGCCCTGGAAGCCGCAAAAGCCATCATGCAAGTTTACAACGGGCACTTTAATACAGAAACAAAAGCTGATGGCAGCCCAATCACACTCGCCGACAAACGTGCCAATGACATCATTTGCAGACACCTTTCCGGCAGTCCATGGCCAATCATCAGCGAAGAAAACAAACTCGCTGATTATGCCGAACGCAAAAACTGGGAGCACTTCTGGCTGGTTGACCCTCTGGACGGCACCAAAGAGTTCATTGGAAGAAATGGGGAGTTCACAGTGAATATCGCGCTGATCCGTGAAGGAGAGCCGGTGCTGGGCGTCATTGTGGCCCCGGCGCTGAACACAGCCTGGTTTGGATCAACCGATATACCGCTACAAGTTATCCACAACACCAATGCTCTGCCTAACACCTCAGATGACGATTTCCCTGCAATTCTCAGCAAAAATGCTGTTCAAATACAAGTGCCGGAAACCCGCATCAACAACCGTGTTGCGGTGAGCCGCTCACACCTTGATGATGAAACCAAAGCCCTGGTAACCAAGATGTCGGAGCATTATCAAAGCATCGAAATGCATCCAAAAGGGAGTTCATTGAAGCTTTGTGACCTGGCAGCCGGCGAATCAGCATTTTATCCACGCTTCACACCTTGTTATGAGTGGGATACTGCAGCCGGGCATGCTATCCTGCGTGCTGCCGGTGGCGAGATATTCAGCCTTGAAACCCAAAAACCACTGAGGTACAATAAGAGAGACCTTCACAATCCATCCTTCATTGCTTTTGCCCGCAAACAAGATGCATCACACTTTTTTTCTCAATTTTCGTTTTAAGAAAGGATAGGCAAAAACCGATGACAGAATGATGAAAGTGCCAAGATAAAAACCACCTGACATACTCTCTGCATCCGGAAAGAAAAAGTACGCCATCACAATGCCATAAACCGGTTCAAGGTTAACTGCCAGCACAACCGTATAGGCCGAAAGCACCTTCATCACATCCACGATGGCGGTAAAGGCATAAGCCGTACAAACTAAACCAAGCAGGAGCAGGTAAAAAACATCAATTGGTGATACTTTAAAAAAAGCGGCATCAAAGCCTCCCGTGATTACCAGGAAGAGGGTAATAAACAGGTATCCGCCTATCATCTCATAAAAACTGATCACTGAGGGATGGTGCCGGGTACTGATGTTTCGGTTCAGAACGACAAACAACCCATTGAGAAGTGCTGATAGCAAGGCATACAAAATGCCTTCAAGAAAATGAAATTCATACTGAAAGATCAGGTAAATGCCCCCGATGATCACCATCCCAATAAGCACTTCCAGCCAGAATATACGGCGCTTTTGGGTCAGAGGCTCTATAAAACTGGTAAATAGGGTTGTGGATGCAAACACCCCAAGGGTTACCGACACATTGGAGACCTTTATGGCGTGAAAAAACGTGACCCAGTGAAGTGCTACAACGATCCCAATGCCAAAAAGGGGCAATATTTTTCTAAAAGGCAGGCGAAATTTGATGTTCCGAAAAACAAAGAAGCCCCATAGTCCGGCAAATCCTATCAGCATGCGGTACCATACAAGATCGATGGCAGAGAGGCTGATCAGCGCACCCAGTATGGCAGTAAAGCCCAGCAGC
>SKOK01000118.1 GCA_007120085.1 Bacteroidales bacterium
TACAAAATGATATAGGTGCGCTTGAAGTAAAACATAAAGTTCTGATGATGATAGTGATACACCCTTGCGCGGTAGTCGTAAACGATTTTGTAGCCTTTAGCCAGCGCATCTTTTGCCCACAGTGTGTCTTCCGAAAACATCATCTTGCGAAAAGGCAGCTTCAGCTTGATGTCTTTCCTGTACATGGCGTTCACATCATCCCACATGCAATACTGATGCTGCTGCTTACCAGTCAGTTTGGAAAACTCCGCAGGGTCTTTAAACTGGTAAGAAAAGGGTTTTGCATCGGATGCAGGCCTGAACCACTGCAAAGGGTTCTTGGTTTTGTCTTCAGGCACAACCTGCTGACCGCAAACGCCTGCTACGTCCGGATCATCAAAATGAGTGAGCATCAACTCAATCCAGTCGTTGCTGGCAGCCCAGGCATCCTGAACCGTCATCAGCACAAACTTCCCTTTGGCAAGGCCAACGCCAAGGTTGCGTGTCTCACCATGGTTAAACTCCTTTGGATCAAGATGGTGTATCCTGACCGGGTATTTTTTCAGCAAGTCCAGCGTCCCATCGGTTGACCCTGAATCAATGATGATCACCTCGAGCCTGTCCTTTACAGTCTGGCTAAAAATGCCATCCAGGCAGGCCGGAAGGGTCTGCATCCCGTTTTTAACTGGTATGATTACTGATATGTCAACGTCGTGCTGCATTTAACTAGTCTTTTCCGGGTTTGTATTCAAATTGTCCGATGCTTGCAGGTGTGCGGCCCTTCACAATAAAATCATTCATCCTGCGATGAAAGAATCCGATTTTGTTTAGCCGCAAGGCAAACAATGCCCCCAACACCCTGAACTGCATAAGGTCTTTCGCAGTAAACACCTTGTACCTGGCCGCTTGCTGCATCACTTCCCGTGCGATTTTAAAATTGAGTGACTTGGTGGCGCCAATCGTTACATTACGGGCAAACACCCTGAAGCTGCTTTTGAGCGACTCCTCCAGGGGTTGCTTAAATTTGTGCAGGTTTGAAACAAAAATCTGCTTACGGCTGATCATTTTTGCCGGTGAGCTGATCTCGTGCTGGCTGATGCTGCCCGTTTCGTGCTGCCGGTAATACACATCCGGTTTAAGGTCCTGGAAAACCTCGTATCGAAGCCCTGCTGTCAGCGCCTTCAGGTGAAAATCAACATCCTGCCAGCAGGCCAGGCCGGGCGTAAACCCACCGATCTCCTCCACGGCCTGACGCTTCCAGATCGGTCCGGTGGTTTGCCACACGGCATCAAGCTCCAGGAAGCGGTTCAGGTCAGGCTTCCCTGTTTTTTTGTTCCAAAGATACCGGCCATTTTCAGGTCTGTCTTTAAACATCAGCATGGGAAACACCCAAAATTCATTATCCGGATGCTTATCTATGGCATCCAGTCGCTGTTCGAGGCAAAATGGCGCCAGCAGGTCATCGGAATCCAGGAAGATGACATAGCTGCCACGGGATCTTTGAAAGGCCTGGTTACGGCAGGCCGGCGCCCCGGACGGTGTCAGCGCCCTTTTTTCATAAGTGATGCGCTGATCCTTTGCAGCATATTCCCTGCCCACAGCGTCACTCGAATCATCCGACCCATCATCCACCACCAGTGCCTCCCAGTGCGGATAAGTCTGCGCCAGGCACGAATCAAGCGTCTCCCTCAGCAACTCACCCCGGTTGTAGTTTGGAATGAGGATGGATATGATTGGATGGTTGTTCATATTCATTTAATGTTTAAATCTTCTGGCAAAGTTGGCAGCATCTGCCCCGCGCATTACCGCTGGGCTAAATTATTTTACCCTTTCCGGGGCGCTCAGTTTACCGCCGCGATCCCTTCGGGCTTCGAGCGTCCAGCTTCGAGCTTAATTGTGCTTCGAGCTCTTTCTAAATATCCCCTTTACCATCACGCCGGCATTCACCAGACTATCACCCAACAATGGGAAAAGCAGCAGCTTATAGGTGCCGGGCACTTTCCATCCATCCCTGAGTATTTCACCACCAATGTCACGTGCCAGTTTCCAGTCGCGGGCATTTATGACCAGCGAATACATGTACCGCATATCTTCACGAAAATGCTTTCCTGGCGGATGAGTTTTTTTCTCCTTCTCAGGGTGCACCTTTTCCTGCGGGGGCGGCTCAACGGCCTCTCCGCGCATGATGGGGTCACTGCCCGCTTTTCTTCGCTGCTCTGAATAGGCGACGATCAGCTTCCTGAAATGCTGTATCTTGGCGGCATGCCGCTGCGTTGCCGACCCCGGATGGATGCGCACAAAATAATTGCACTCATTCAGCACGGCGATCTTATTCTTCTCCAAAAGCCTGATCCACAAATCATTATCCTCTCCAACAATGAATTCCGGGCGGTAAGCACCGATATCCATCACCTCCTTGCGCCTGTAACACGCCGTTCCATGAACGATGGGCGTGGCATGCCCAGGGTCAAAATCATCAAACGTAACGTCCTTCCGGGCCTTGCCTTCAAAGTAGCGGTTGTGTGGCATCCGGAACTTGTGGGCGATCTTGCCGCGGTATGTCATGAAGGCCTGCTGATTCGAGACCATCACATAGTCGGGGTGTGCTTCCAGGAAATCCACCTGTTTCTGAAGGCTATCCGGCAGCGATACATCATCGGCATCGTGGCGACGCACATATTTACCACGGGCAACCTGCAAGCCATTGTTCAGCGACCGTGCAACACCCTGGTTTTCCTGCTCCAGGCAAACGATGCGCGCATCATCATAAGAGTCAATGATTTCCTGTGTATTATCCGTTGAGCCATCATTCACAATAATCAGTTCAAAATCGCCGAACGTCTGCTTTAACAAACAATCAATCGCCGGCCTCAGGTACTCTGCACCATTATATACGGGCATCAGGATGCTCACCGTTGGTTTTTCTTTCATATGTTTGTATTTCGGTTTGACAGGTCAAGCCCTGTCATTACGCTACTCAACTCCGAACTCCTTTGATCATTGCAAGTGCTTAAATATCTGCGATTTGCATTTATTCCTACGATGACGTTTGGATGTTAGATATTCTAATTTCTAATTTCTAATTTCTAATTTCTAATTTCTAATTTCTAACCTCCAACCTCTATCTTCTATCTTCTATCTTCTATCTTCTATCTTCTATCTTCCAGCTTGACTTCAGCACGGCCTTGGCTCTCTTGTCAAACGGATACGGGCGGCGGATAAATCCTTCTCCCTGCTTGATGCTGAAGCGGATGCAGTTCTCAATGTAATCAAACGTGCCATAGTTATTCCCAAGCCACAGTGAAATGTAATAGGTCCCGGGTGCAAAAGAAACCTCTTTCACGTCCACGCTGACTGTCTTTTGTCCGCCCTTTTCGATGTTTTTGATCTCGAACAGGTCGTCGGAGTTGGTCACATGGCCAATGAACTCATTGGCATCATTGCGTATGTCGAGTGTCATGTCGGTATAGTCCATCTTTTCCTTTGCGGTGAAAGATGCGGTAACCCTGAATGAATCCCCGAGCATGACTTCATCCGTTGTGCGCCCCTGGCCATCGGTTATCTCATATTTTTGAAACTCAACGAGGCGGGTGCCGCTTCTTTTTAGCTCACTTTCGTGAACGGATGACTTTTTGTAGGCCGTAGTTACGTCGTGGATGGGGCCTTCCATTTTCAGCATACCGTTTTGCAGCAATATCCCTTTCGTACAGAGTTGTTCTACAGCCGTTAGGTTGTGACTCACAAACAATACGGTTCGGCCGCTCCTTGAAACCGATTGCATCTTGCCGATGGCTTTTTTCTGGAATTCGGCATCGCCAACGGCAAGTACTTCATCCACAATAAGAATTTCAGGTTCGAGGTGCGCCGCCACGGCAAAAGCCAGGCGCACGTACATTCCTGAAGAATACCTTTTTACAGGCGTATCCACATATTTCCCCACGCCGGAGAATTCAACGATTTCCTCAAACTTGGAGGTGATCTCCCGCTTTGTCATACCCAGGATGGCCCCGTTAAGGTAAATGTTTTCCTTACCCGTGAGCTCGGGATGAAAGCCGGTTCCCACTTCAAGCAAGCTGGCAATACGACCTTTTACCTTGATCTCGCCGGTTGTGGGAGCGGTAACACGCGAAAGCAACTTCAGCAGGGTTGACTTGCCGGCACCATTTTTACCAACCACGCCAAGCACTTCGCCATCATTCAGCGAAAAGTTGATGTCTTTCAAGGCCCACACATAATCGCCTGACCTTTCCCTCAGCGTATTGGCAACGCCAACCTTGCGGGTGGGATCTTCCCTGCCCCTGACCCTGGCAAAAAAACGATTCAGGTCGTGACTCAGGGTACCGGTGCCCACAACACCCAAACGGTATTGTTTCGACACGTCTTCAAATCTGATAACTACTTCGTTCATGTGTTTATATTTGCGTATGTATTTGTATGTTTATGGCTTGTATTTGTTCCTAAACCAATGAATGGATGTTTGATATTGGAAGTTAGATGTTAGAAACAAAAAAACAATCAACTAAACAACTAAACGACTAAACTTCTAAACTTTTAAACAACTCACCAGTCAGCCATCTTCACAAAACCAAAACATCACCTGTTATCTTTGGGGAGTTCGGCTGCCCGCGGCTAAACCGTATCCATGAAGGTTCGCTCTACCTTGTTAAATATGAGCACACCAACGATCAATAGTACGATGGTAAAGACCAAACTGTATAGCAGGTAAAGATAATTCACTGTTCCAACGCCCAGCAAGACAGTCTTGAAAGTCTCTATCAGTGGTGTCATCGGGTTTGCCAGCACAAACATCCTATACCGTTCAGGAATTTCTGAAAGGGGATAAATGATGGGTGTGGCATACATCCAGAGTGAAACACCAAAGCCTACCAGGTGGGTAAGGTCACGGTATTTCGTTGTCAGCGATGATATGATGATCCCAAAGCCAAGACCAAGTCCTGCGATCAGCAAGACCAAAAAAGGTAACAGCAACACATCAACACCTGTACTAATATCAGCACCTTTCAAATAAAAATACAACAAGAAGCACAACAGAAACAGAAACTGGATAATGAAGCTCACCAGGTTGGAAATTACGATTGATATTGGCATGGCCAGCCTTGGGAAGTAAACCTTTCCGAAAATGCTTGCATTTTTGAGAAATGTTTGCGAAGTATCGTTGAGGCAGGTACTGAAATAGTTCCAGCCAACAATGCCGCTCATGTAAAAAAGCACCTGCGGGATGCCGTCGGTTGGGATGCCGGCGATGTTTCCAAAAACGACTACAAACATCAAGGTCGTCAGCAGCGGCTGGATGACAAACCACAGTGGACCAAGAATGGTTTGCTTGTATTTAGCCACAAAATCGCGGCGGACAAACAGTGATATCAGGTCCCTGTATTGCCATAACTCAGCAAGGTTAACCTGGAACAGGCTTTTCTTTGGCCGCAGTATCATTGTCCAATGATCCGTGCCGTAATCGGTTTTTTCCAGCGTGGAACTCATGAGGTCTTATTTAACACGTTAAACTTTAGCTTTTGAATATCCTGCTTAAGCCTGGGGGTTGCATCAAAAGGGATTTGACTCAACTGGTCCATTTTAGCTTTGCGCTGACGCACAATTTCCGGTCTTGAAGCAGGCTTCACAACTTCCTTAAAACATCAATGACTATCCTGCGCAAATATAGTGACCACCGCACCAGGAAAAAGCGGTTGGGGGCTTCTTCATCGTAAACGCCCCTGTCAATATCCTTAATAACCTGGTTATTACAATTGTAAACAAGGTTGATATTATCCAGTTTATTGCTTTGGGCGTCGTTCAGGCCACTAACCATTTCTTTCTTGCGCGTAAAATTGTGTCTTACGATGAACGCGATGGCATCTGTATATTTATTGAGCAGGTATGCATCTCCAAACAAGCCAATTGGCGGGGTATCCAGGATTATATAATCATATCTCTCACGCAGCTCTGCAAACATTTTCCTGGTTTGTTCTGATTCAATGAGTTCATCAGGGTTGGGAGGCACGGGGCCGGATAGCAGGATGTCGAGGTTTTTGGTAAATGTAGCCTGGATAAACTGTTCGGCCGGTAAGTTATGAAGCAAAGAGGTAGTGATTCCCCTTGAGGGATCGAGGTTCATGAGTTCGGCGATGTCTGACTGGCGGAAATCGAAGTCAATGAGCAGTGTCTTTTTGCCAGACATGGCATACACAGAGGCGACGTTGAGTGAGAAGAATGTTTTCCCTTCGCCCATGACTGCCGATGTGACCATCAGTACTTTTTTGTTCTCTTTTGGTTGCAGGTTGAGTTTGATTCTGATGATGCGGAAAAGTTGTGTAAAATAGGAGTTGGGCGAACGCAGAATCGTATCAAAGCCTTTGGCCGGTTTTTCGCTTACGGAGCCGGCAATGGGCAGATCCGTGTTGGCGGTGATGTCATCAATCGCCATGACACGATTGTTCAGGAACACAACAAGGAACAAGAACACCGATGGGATCAGCAGTGCCCAGATAATGGCGTGCAGGTAAGCGGTGTTGGGGCGTTGCGACACATTCATGATGCCCCGGTCACCGGCGTAATCCACTATTTCGTGGTCAGGCATGTTGGCAGCTCTTTGAAGCTCAACTTCCACCTTGCGGCGCATCAACAAATCATACATGTTTTCCACAATCTTGTATTGGCGCTCTAACTCCAAAAACTCCCGTTCCACCAGCGGCATCTCCGAAAACTCCCTGTTGAGTTCATTCAAACGATATTCCGTATCCCTGATCTGCTGCTCCTTTGTTTCGATGGTGCTGCGCATGCTTTCAATCATGGATGCCTTTTTCGTGGCTATGCGCTTTTCGAGTGAACGGATATAGGGATTCTCCGGTGTTGCATTCTCGAGCAAAATGTCGCGTTCCTGTATCACCAGCGACAACCTGCCGGCCAAAGCATTAAACATAGGTAAGTTATAGCCCTTGGATGAGGGCATTACAACATCATTGAGATTATCTCTGGTCTTTACATAATTGTAAAGGTACTGATAGTACTCCAGCTCTATGCGGTGATTCTTCAGGTCGCGCGACTCCGTATCAATATTGCGCAATAGTCCGGCAATTTTTTCACGAAAAGTCATGAACTGATGCTCCCTTCTGATTGCTTCAAGCTTCATTTCAAGTTCGGTAAGCTCTTCACCAAGGCCTTCAAGCTGTCCGTTAATGAAATTCAGCGTATTGGTCAATATCTGGTTTTTTCTTTCCAGGTTACCCAGCAGGAACTGCTCTGTAAGCATATTGAGATAGTCGCGCTCCTTTTCCCTGTTTTCGCCCTGCGTAGAAATCACAATCATTGATGTGCCATACTCAATGTGCACATGGGTCTTGTGCAGGTAACGGTTCGTTAAGCCATTGATCTCATTGATGACGAAAGCATATTCCCTGCCCTGGAGCTGATCGAAGGAGACGCCTTCCTTCAGATGAACCGAAAAAGCATATTTTTCATCAGAAACCTCAACGTCAACAGGAAACCTTTTGGAAGCAACAAAAGGGCGAAAGTCCTCTGACCATACCTCATATTCGTTTGAAGAAATGAAGCGGATGTTGATCTTCTGATAGCGGGGCTGCCAGTGTTCATCGTCAAAAATCACATAAAAAGGTGCGTCTTTGTATATTTCCCTGTCCACAAATTGCTCTTTTCTGAAATAAGAAACATCAAAGTTCAGCTCCTGAATAATCCGTTTTATCTGGGCAAAGGATTTCAACAGGGCGATCTGGTTGTCAATGACCTTATTGCTGAGATGTATCGGTGATGCTGATATGGGTCCTCTCTCCTGGAGCACCTGGGAGTGGCTTTTGTCTTCGATCAGCACGGAGGTACTTAACTGGTACATGGGCACAATGTACCTGTTCTTGTTATTTGCATACGCAAAGGCAATGGCCAGGGCAATGGCAAACAGGTACCAGTTTTTGAGGTACTTTTTGAGTACCCGTTTGATGTCAATTTCTGACCTAACTGAGTTAACTGTTTTGCCCATTGCCTAAAACTTATGCACAAGCGGTTTATATTCCATATAATAAAAACAAGATGGCTGTAGTGAGCGTGACCATCGTAGAGACCATCCCCAGCGAAAAGCTCGGTGTCAGGCCCAGGGCTTTCGCCCTCATCGGCTCGACATAGATCACATCATTTGGAAACACATAAAACATGTTTTCGCTAATCAAATTACCGCTGGTGAGGTCAACGGCATACACAAAGTGCTCGCCTCCAACCGTGCGAAAAACCTTTACTTCGCCCCTTCGGGCATAATCAGTAAAGCCACCGGCCAGCGCTATGGCCTCAAATATGGTAATTTTGCTTCTTGTCATGTTAAAATTGCCCTCCGAACGCACCTCGCCCATCACATTTACAACGTTGTTGATCAGCCTGACATCCACGCGAATGCGTTCACCCAGGAGCTTTTGGGCTTCTTCCCTCATTACATCATGCGCCTCATCAATGGTATATCCTTCAATGCGAATCTTACCCAGGAAAGGAAAATTTATCATGCCATGATGATCTACATGATACCCAACAAGTGCTTGGTTATAAGCACCCAGAAAATTCACACCGGCCAACGGCTCCATAAAAGATGACAACTCCTGGTCAATACTCGCCACATTGATATACAGGTAATCATTGGGCTGTATCCTGTACTCCAGCAAAGGATTTTCTTCCGGTATAAAAGCATTGGCATAGGTGCTGTCGTTGATTTCATCGTATTGCAGCAATACGATCTTGCTTTGGGGAATACAAGAAGCAAAGGCAATGAGCACCAGAGCAATTATGATCCCGGGAAAGTATGTCCTTCTGGTCTTCATCATGAGCATACAAATTGCAAGGCTTGTTTAAAGCCTCATTGAAAAAACAAATATATGCAAAAAATCAATCTCAAACATAAGTTTCTATTTTTTGCCATATTTGTTCATCAAGCGCAGCAGTTCAGCCTTGATCACGGGTTTGTAAAGGCAGGCACTGAACTTTTCCGTATTGACCTGGCTGATGCACTCCACCGCTGTATTTGCTGTTTGTGCGATAAAGGGTACATCCGAATAATCAGGCCATTTGCTGATGATCTCCTGCTTCAGCATGAAACCATCCCAAGGTGCCGGCAGATTGATATCCAGCAAGAACATATCGAAGAGCATGCCCTGGCCATAAAAATGTTCAACAATGTTGAGTGCCTCGTTGCCCGAAAAAGCCATTTCAACATCTGCAATGTCCTTAAGGAAAAGATTTAATATATGGGCAGAAACCTCATCGTCCTCAACCACCAGAACCTTCAACTGCTTTTTTCTCAATTCCACGGCATAACGCTTCTCAATTTCCTCGGCCGACTCGAGCACCGAATCCGGGAAAACGAGCCTGGCAACCTGGCTCAAACCAGATGCCGTATCGAAAAATAAACGCGCCTCCAGCAAATTCAGGTCCATCAGCATGCCTTTGATCTTGTCGTGCCCGTTTAACGCCGGATGCGCAAGCTGGTAATGACTTTTGGAGTTTTCACGCTGAATGTGCTGCACGATCGACTGTGGGATATCCAATCCAATGTTATCAATTTTTATCTCAAATGATTCCTGCGCTGCATTATGAGATGCATGAACCTCAATTTGGTCAGAACGGGAATAGAGCACGGCTTTTTCAAACAGGAAGTGTAACACCCGCTGTAAACAGTCTTCATCAGAAGTGATCATGTAAGTCTGACTGCTGCGGTAGTTAAAGCTTAGCCTTCTTTCCCTGAGTTGCTTGCTGAAAGTGGATTCAACCTGTTTAACAAGCATTTCAAGGGAAAAGCTTGAGACATTCTTCTGCCCGCCGCCCATATCATGCTCCATATTGACCTTGTCGAGCAACAATTTGATCCGTTTGCTGTTTTTCATGATCCCCTGGGCAAAGTCGAGCGCCCTTTGATCTTTTGTAACCGAATCTTCCTGCAACAGCAAAGCCCCATACCCGATAATCCCGTTCAGCGCAGTGCGAATGTCATTCTGAACAGGTATTTTCTGCTTAAGCACTTCCTTTTCGGGTAGGGATCTTGCCACAGGTGATTCGGCAATCACCTGCTTTTGCGCTTCCTGTTTCTGACTGGCAGGTTTTTGACGCGTGATGATGCCAAGGTATTTTTGCCCTTCGATCTCCTGGCATTTAAATTGAACCGGCAACAGGGAGGGCTGAGCCGTAAGCAGAAAAAAGGAGGTGTCAAACTCTTTTAGATTACTGTTCATCAAGGGGTTGTCATCATTCTCTTGCCTTAGAAACAAATGCCTTGCCGGAACTTCAGCAATGTCCTGTTCAGCATGGCCACTAAGATCTTCAAACCCCGAATTAAGCAAAAGAATGTCACCGTCGAAATCAAGCAGAATAGCAGCTTCATGCTTAACATCGAGCAGCGACCGGTAATAATCCTTGTTGGGAATATTTTTACGAGGCCGTTTGTCCTTTTGTATAAATGTTTTTAAAATATGACCTCCTTTCGCTTGTAATTTTTCTCTATCCTTTAATATATACGGTAGTGCGCTGCTTTTGTTGCAATGCCCGCTTACCAGCACTCTGACGGTTTTTCAAGGCAAATGTCCGCAACCGTGCACAATTAGGCCAAAAACGGACACCTGTAATGAGATCTGAAAAATTTACAATAGCATAACATATTCACCTACAAAAATATACTATATTTGGCACTATATTTATTCTTAGGTCCGAATATTCTAATTACAAACAATAACTCTTTATTTAGTAGCAATGAACAAAAGCTTATCCCCAACACTTTCGCAGGATCGCATCGCAACACTTGACATCCTGCGCGGATTTGCCATATTCGGCATTCTTATAGTCAACATGATGTGGTTTAACTCACCACTGCCATCGCTGATCTCCGACAACTCCATCTGGACAAGCCCCGCCGACCAGGCAACTAAGTTCATGATCACCTTCCTGTTTGAGGGCAAGTTTTATGTCCTGTTCTCCATGCTGTTTGGTTACGGGTTCTGGTTATTCTTAAACAAGCCCAACCCTGAAGGCAAATCAATCTTGCGTCTTTATGCCATGCGGTTGTTCATTTTGCTGCTCTTTGGGATAGCGCATGTGCTGCTGCTTTGGCCGGGCGACATCCTCATCTTTTATGCCCTGCTGGGCTTTGTGCTGATGCTTTTTCGCAAAGTAAAAGACAGAACCCTCATAGTATGGGCAATTATACTGATCATGGTTCCGGTGGCCCTGATAGGACTGGGTGTGCTGGTAACACTCATTCCCGAGGCACAAATGGCCATGGAACAAGCCATGGTTGAGCAGGACAGGATTTTTAACAATATGATAAACAAGGCACTGATTGTTTATCGCGAAGGCACTTTTGGTGAAATGATGATGATGCGTCTTAGGGAGTATTCACTGGTAGTCAATGGTTTCCTGTTTTTTCACGTAAACATCCTGGCGATGTTCCTCATCGGGCAATATGCAGCACGCAAGGGCTATCTGAAAAACATCCCGGAGCACCTGCCACTTTTCCGTAAACTCTGTTTATGGGGCTTCATCATTGGCATCCCGGCAGCACTCTTTGGAGCTTACGCCACTGTGTTTCACGACATCTACGGCGCGAACCCGGTCGCATTGCTTGCATTGTTCCTTGGTTCCTTCGGGTCACCGGCACTCTCACTGGCATACGTTTCAGGCATCATCCTGCTGATACATAACGGATACCTGGCACGACTCAAAGTCTGGCTGGCGGCCGTTGGCCGCATGGCACTTACCAACTACCTGCTGCACAGCATCATTGCTTCATTCCTTTTTTACGGATATGGATTCGGATGGTACGGTCAAATGCCACCGTGGCTTGGCCTGATCCCCGTATTCGTCATCTTTGGCCTGCAAATACCATTCAGCATCTACTGGCTCAAACACTTCCGCTTCGGCCCCTTCGAATGGCTCTGGCGCAGCCTCACATATCTCAAATGGCAACCAATGAAACGATTGACGATTGACGATTGACGATTATCGATTGGCAATTGTGGAAAATACCACAAGTAAGTAACTAATGTAATAATAAGGCAAACCTTGTCTCAACAAAAAACAAAAAACAAAAAACAAAAAAAATGAACAACCCAACAAAAATCACACCTCACTGGCAGTTAATCATAAGCACGATGCTGGCAGCAATCCTTTTTGTAAACCTCTCTGCTAACACCCCTCCCCTGCTCGATCGCGAGCTGTTTTTCGGTGATCCCGAGATCAGCGGCGGACAGCTTTCACCCGACGGCGAGTACCTTTCCTTTATGCGCCCGCTGGACGGAACGCGCA
>SKOK01000104.1 GCA_007120085.1 Bacteroidales bacterium
ACAGAAAATGCGCATCCTGCAGCTTTGTCACAAGATACCCTTCCCTCCGACTGATGGTGGATCCATAGCCATGAACCAGATCACGCACGGATTGCTGAAAAAAGGCATCAAGGTAAAGGTGATCGCCGTAGCTCCGTATGGCTCGGAAAGCATTGCCAAAAGAATTCCTGATTCCTACATCAACAGGACACAGATTGAAATCTTCCCCATTGACACCAGGGTTAAACCCCTGCCCGCATTCCTGAACCTGTTTACACGGAACTCATACAACATTTCGCGTTTTTACTCCAGGCCGCTTGCAACACGGCTGGCTGAACTTTTACAGGAAGAAAAGTTTGACATCATTCAATTGGAGGGCTTGTTTTTAACACCTTACATTCCGGTCATACGCCAGCACACGGGTTCACCATTGCTTTTCAGGTCACACAACATTGAGCATTTTATTTGGGAAAGGCTATCCCGGTCGGCAAAGAACCCTCTCAAAAAGCTATACCTGGGTTTTCTTGCCAAAAGGCTTAAAACTTATGAGATGAAAACAATACACCAGGTTGACGGCCTGATTGCCATCTCGCCAATAGATATGCAGTTTTTCAAACAGCATGGGTTTGCACAGCCGGGCATCACCATCCCAATAGGTATCGACATAAAGGAAGCAGATAATACAGCAACAAACTTCTCTAAAAATACCGTATTTCACATTGGCGCAATGGATTGGCGGCCAAACCAGGATGGCATCATCTGGTTTCTGGAGTCGGTATGGCCGCTTGTTGCAGAGGCAAATCCCGAGCTGCGTTTCGTTCTTGCCGGGAAAAACATTCCGGAGAGTTTTTATCAGTATGCCGGTCCTGGCGTAGAGATTGCCGGCGAAGTGCCGGATGCAAGTGATTTTATGCTCTCTCATGAGCTCATGGTGGTACCACTGCTGTCAGGGGGTGGCATGCGTGTAAAAATCATTGAGGGGATGGCTGCAGCCAAAGCTGTCATTTCCACCAGCATTGGTGCAGAAGGCATCAATTGCACACATGGAGAAAACATCATGCTGGCTGACACACCCGCGGAAATGGCAAAGGCCATCCTCAACAGCTTTGGCAATAAACGGGGAATGCTTGAAATGGGACGACAGGCCAAAGACTTTGTTATCAGGCACCACAATGCGGATAAAATAATTGATGAATTAATCTGCTTTTATAAAACATATTACCCTTAATCACAATTATAATTAATACCTTTGTGAGATGATGTCAGGCAGGCCGGTTCACCGCCTGCTGCGCTTGTTGCATTCAAAGATTCCAGGTTTGAAAAGGAAGATTTTAATTATACTCTCCAGGATCCCCTACCCGCTGGAAAAAGGTGATAAGTTACGGGCATTTTACCAGATACGTGAGCTGGCAAGACAGCACGAGCTTATCATCTGTGCCATCAGTGACACCAAACCACATCCGCAAGCACGCAACATATTGAATGAATTCTCTGACGCCGTCTATTTTTTCAGGATCAGGAAGCCCGGCATTTGTTTTAAGCTCCTAACTGCATTTTTTACTTCCATACCTTTCCAGGTGGCTTATTTCCATCGAAATAGCATTCAACGAAAAATAGACCAGCTCATTGCTCATCACAAGCCGGATCACATTTTTTGCCAGCTAATCAGAACGGCAGCCTACGCACAACATCTCGACATTGATAAAACAATCGACTACCAGGATGTTTTTTCTGCAGGACTTCGGCGCCGAATAAAAATATCACCCTGGTACCTTCAACCTCTTCTCAAGTCAGAATACAAAAGAGTGTTGCAATACGAAGCGAAAGTTTTCGATCTTTTTGACAAAAAAGCCATCATCTCAATGCCTGACAGGGATAAGATCCCGCATCCGCGCAGGGAGGAAATCTTTGTAATACCAAATGGTGTTGATACGGAATATTTCAAGCCACGTAAAATCGACAAATCATTTGACATTGTTTTTACGGGCAATATGGCCTATCCGCCAAATGTGAATGGTGCCGAATATCTTGTCAAACAAATAATGCCGAAAGTCTGGTCACAAAAACCTGGCACCCGTGTGGTCATAGCCGGAGCCAATCCGGCATCCTGCGTGAAAGCACTGGCATCTGAACGGGTAGTCATTACCGGCTGGGTGGATGACATACGCGATTATTATGCAGGGTCACGAATCTTTGTAGCACCGATGCAAATTGGCACAGGCTTGCAGAACAAGGTGCTTGAGGCGATGGCGATGCAGCTGCCCTGCATCAGTTCACCGCTTGCCAACAAAGCCTTGAAGGCATCTGAAGGCAACGAAATATTGATTGGCAGAAATACTGCTGACTATGCACAACATATATTATCTTTGTTGTCTGATCCAGAACAGCAGGAAAGCCTGGGTTTAAACGGCTATAAATTTGTAATACAGCGATATAACTGGAAGAACACAACATCAGAACTTTCAAAATTAATCACTGCATAATTTTTATTTGATATATTGGGATGCAACAAAAGTTCAATACCATTGAGGAAGCCATTGCTGAAGTAAGGGCGGGCAACGTAGTTATTGTTGTTGATGATGAAGACAGGGAAAACGAAGGTGACTTCGTTGCAGCAGCTGAAACCATCACACCAGAGATCATCAATTTCATGGCGACGCACGGACGCGGTTTAATATGCGCGCCCATCACGCGGCGACGCTGTGAGCAACTAGACCTTGAGCTGATGGTCCCAAAAAATACATCCATACACGAAACACCGTTTACCGTTTCAGTGGATTTAAAAGGCAAGGGATGTACCACGGGCATTTCGGCCTCAGATCGGGCCAAGACAGTCAAAGCACTGGCTGCCCCCGACACCCATCCCGGCGACCTGGCGCGGCCCGGACATATTTTCCCATTGCGGGCCAGGGAGGGAGGCGTACTTCAACGTGCCGGACATACCGAAGCCTCCATTGACCTTGCACGCCTGGCTGGACTTCAGCCTGCAGGTGCACTCGTCGAAATCATGAATGAAGATGGTTCGATGGCAAGACTGCCTGACCTCTTTGAAATAGCAAAGCGATTTGACCTCAAAATTATTTCCATAGAAGACCTTATCGCCTACCGAATAAAAAACGAAAGTCTCATCTCGAAAGAAATTACTGTGGACCTGCCAACCGAATGGGGCCATTTCAAACTAACCGCCTACAGGCAAACCACCAACGACATGTTGCACCTTGCCCTTACCAAAGGCAGCTGGTCACCTGATGATGAAGTACTTGTACGCGTGCACTCTTCCTGCATTACCGGCGACATTTTTGGCTCTTGCAAATGTGACTGTGGAGGCCAGCTCCATCAGGCAATGGAGATGGTGGACCAGGAAGGTAAAGGAGTC
>SKOK01000050.1 GCA_007120085.1 Bacteroidales bacterium
CATGGTTCATGGTTCATGGATTCTGATTATTCAACGATTCAACAATTCAACGATTCAACAATTAAACAATTAAACAATTCAACAATTCAACAATTCAACGATTCAACAATTCAACAAACCTCCAACCTCAACCTTCTACCTTCCATCTTTATTTTTGGCTATAAACGTATGTTTAATAAATTGATTTACAGTAAATTAATCAGGGTGCAAAGATGCAAAAAGTATTTGATATATTGTCATCACATGAATGCTTGTTTGTTAAATAAAATGAATCCAAAATTGATCATGAAGATCAGGTTTTCCTGTTCTTTATGGAAATATGACATGCTGATGCTGAGCGGGCCGGGTGCTGTGTGATAGACCAGTGCGAGGTTTGCCATCATTCCCGGATTAAATTTGTAATCGTTGTAGATGCTGTTGTTTGTGATATCGAGGTCGATTGTTTGAAATGGCTGGAAAAGGTGTAATTCTGATTGAATGCTGGCAGCGTCGGTCAGTGAGAAAATTGTTTTCAGGCCGGCGGCTGCATAGTTGTTGGCTCTGAACCGGGGCATATACAGGCTTGTTGCCAGGGGGAAGGGGCTGTATTGTCGGGCCATGGCCACCGAGGAGGTATAATTGCTGAACAGAGGTTTGTGGCTCAAAAATAATTCTGCAGAAAAGCCCGGGTTAAAGCGGCTTCGTGGGCGAAAAAAGTTCTTGTATTGAAAAATGGCTTCTGCCCAGCTTCGTGTTTGCATTGTTTGATTAAGGCTCCGGGCCGTGGTTCCAGGCGTATATTGCTCTTCTCCGCGGACCATTCGAAACTCAAAAAAGAAATAACTGCCGCGTGTTGGAAACTGTTTCCGGTTCAGGCTGCTCTTTTCCAGGGAAGTGAAAACGACATAGGGCCTGAATCGTGATTGATCCATCGTGTCTGTTTCTGAAAAATTCCGTGTATTGAAATATTCATCCCTTGCGTTACAGTACATTCCGCCAATTTCTATCTTTTTATCGTGCTCAATGGGGTAGCCAAGAGCAAAGTTTGTAATAAATTCTCTTTGTGAAAGAAAGGGTGGTCTTTGTTCTTCGAATAGGAAAATGCTGCTTCTGCTGAATTGCCACGAGCTGTAAAGAGTTGATGCTTTCAGGTATATTGGGTCATCGCCCGGGAAGTCCAGTCGTGCCGATGCTTTGAAGCTGTTATAAAAATTGCCCAGGTGCATCGAGCTGGAGAGTGTGAGCGGCGTCGTGCTCCAGCGCGCATATTCGAAGCGGGCGAATATGTGGTTTACCGGTCTGGACGAGATGTTCCCACCAAATGACCGCAGCAGCTCATTTTCTTTTTCCATTTCCAGGTTGATGATGAAAAAGCCTGTTTTATGATCAATCTGGATGTAGGGGTAGGCATAGTCGAACCGGTGGTTCAGCAGCAGCCTGAAGTAGTTGCTTTTCAGTTGATCAAAGTCCATCGGGAGTGATCCGTGTCCAAGAGCTTGCAGCACAAACTCTTCCTGGTTGTGATTCAGTCCGCTGATCCGGATATCGCCCACAATTTTGTCGGGTATGTTGTTGCGGAAGGCCATCCGCTTGATGTTGCGGTTTACGGGGTCTTCAAAAACATCAATGAACTCCTTGATGGCCTCTATTTGCGATAATGCTGCCGTGTATCCCTCCTCCAGTATTTCGGCATTTCTGCTCATGTCGTTGACGGCGATGTCAGGCACATCCGGCCTGATCAGCACACCCTGGTCGGTGAGGATGTCATATCGCGAAGGGTGCATAAGAAGGTTTTGCAGTTGAGAGACAATGTCATCACGATGTGGTGGTGGGGGATTATCGCTTACCACGCTGCCAATGACCACATCGGGCTGGAATTCCAGGTGCACGACATCGGCCGGAAAATTATTGAACATCCCGCCGTCCATCATCAGTTTGCCATCGATTTCGATGGGCTTGAAATAAAACGGGAAGGTCATTGATGCCCTGACGGCGTCGGGCAGGCTGCCGTCGCGCATTGTAACAGCGCTGCGGCTTTCCACCTCTGTGGCGATGCATCTGAAAGGGATGAAAAGGTTGTCGAAATGATAGTTGGCGGCCGCAGAAGCAGGGCCGAGGTATTCCATGAACAGGAAGTCCATCAGGTAGGGAGAAACGATGTTCCCGGGGATGTTTTGCCGAATGATGTTCTGGGCTTCAAAGCGGTCTTCCCAGCCAAAGTAGAGGTTTATCCACGACGGATCGGCTGCCCGCTCCAGGTAGAATTGCCGGTATGCATCGTCGATGCGACCAACGGATGCCCGTTCAAACTCTTCTGATAAAAACAGTTCTTCGATCTCCTCGGGGGCATAGCCGGCGGCATACATACCGCCAATGATGGCGCCAATGGAAGTGCCTGCAATGAAATCAATCGGGATGTTATGTTCTTCCAGGGCTTTTAAAACGCCAATATGGGCCATCCCCTTGGTGCCACCGCCGCTTAAAACTACGGCCACTTTTTTTCGGTCACTGGCAACAGATGTGCCGGCAATACCAATCGCCAGCAGGATGAACATCAACGCAATTCTGTGCATTTTTTTCTTTATAGAAAACCAATACTTTCCGGTATAATTCTATTGCATCCCTAACTTTCTTTCTTTCTACCTATATTTTGTCCCTAACGGGACTGCCCCGATAGTCCTTAACGGGACTGCCCCGATAGGGGCAAAATATTGGTAGAACAAAAAGCAACCCCCGAGTCCGTTAAGTCCCGTAGGGACGATATATATCAAGCGTTTCATAGTCAGCACACATTTTTTCCGGACAGCAGTGATAGAAAATGATTAATCAATATGTGTCACAAAAGCATAGACGGAATGAGCTCAATGATCGTTTTAGGGTCAAATATAGTATAAAATGTATCATATTGATGCATTTTCAGAAAGAATATTTTAGTGCCGTAAACAATGCATAACCGGCATCTTCAAAAATGGTGTTCTTGCCTCCCGCAAAGATTTGTGCCAGCACTTCCAGATCAAGATTTGTCAATAATGAATAATTTAGGTTTGGCATTACAAAAGCCGCTTCAATGTCAGGCAATACCATCACGGCAATGCCTGAGCTTACCAAAGGGGAGAAGCTTCGGTCGGCGCTGAGGGTGATGGCATATTTTGAGAACATGATGTTGTCGGGCCGCAGGGGTTCTGTGATGCTGAATGCCTCCTGGCTGCTTCGTTCGTGGCCGCCGTTATATAGAAACTCTGCCACCACGAATGTGCCCATCGGGAATATGTAATCCAGTCCTGCAGCTGCCACCACATTGCCTCTGTCGGTGCCGGTTTTTTTGTTGAGGTCGTAAAACCAGGTGGC